>DQUB01000145.1 GCA_015662475.1 Pyrodictium sp. | reverse complement strand
TGCAACTCAACTTCAATAAGTTCTGTTCTAGGGTCTTTGCGTAATGCTGATAGAAAGCGTACTGAGAATCCTCGTCCTGCCCCCTCATACCCATGTATTGTTGTTGCAAATACAAGTCTGCGGTGAGCACGCCAAATCTTATGTAGTAGTGGTACGTGTATTCCTGCAGCTTCATCGACAACTACAATGTCAGCGCTCTTCTTGGGTATATCTATAGGTTCCCAATATTCGATGCTAAAGTTATCTCCATACAACTCCAAGATATTGCCTCCTCTTTTCACAACTTCAGGTTCAAGATCAAGCTCTTCAGCGGCTTTCAATGCGAGTTCAAAGAATGATTGTACACTTGTTAGGTTGGGGGCAGTTACTAGTATACGTACCTTGCGTCTACCCTTTTCCAGGAGAGAGTGTATTAGGCCTATACACCCTATACCAACAGCACACGATTTTCCTCTACCTCTATCAGCTGTCACTATGATTACCTTTTTATGCCCCTTCTTAGGCTTTTCAACGAGCTCTTCCATAGCCTTAACAACTTTTACCTGATCCTGTGTAACTGCAAGTTCATACAATTTCCTTGGAAATCTGGTTTCGCGTGGAGGCTCTGGTTTTGAACGCGTATAACCTTTTTCTTCAAGGATTTCGCTCTTTATAGGTTCATCTTCATCAACATCATAAATGTGTATGCCTTTATGCTCCATCAATTTACGCTTAAACCAGCTTATGAATATGTGTCTAGGCTCGTTATAGCCAAATATCAATAGATTTTGTTTGAATAGTGTCATCCACTTATCCCACTTTGACCATGGCGGTACAAAGAATATGACTAGGCCTCCACCCTCTACAACATCTACTAAACGTCCAACATCGTTTGGTTTTAGGTCGTTAACGAGATCCAATACAAGTACTTTGAAGGTAGTTCCCAGATACCTATCACTCTCCTCGTAGCGGGCAATGGTTAGTGAAAAGAGATTCGTCTTAGACTTTATAACACGTTTAACAACTTCCTTGCGGAGCTTAGCATCGTTAAACTCGTCGTGAAATACATATAATACCTTTAATTCACGAGCCCCATCTTTAGACTTTACAAGCTTCTCATATTTCGTCAACGTATATGCAGCATATGCTGCTTGAAGAAGATGATTTAAACCAGCTATAACTAGCAGACGGCGGTGATAAGCTTTATATGCATATTGCAAATCTTCAATGACCTTTCTAGTAAACTTTTTGTAATTCGTGCTAACTAGGTCTTTAAGTCTATCAGCAGCTTTCTTTGCTATTTCCTCTATCTCCTTCTTTGTCAACTTTTCTATCTCCTCTAAACTTGCCTTAAAATCACTGCTAAGCACTGTGTCACCCTAACTCCTTAAACACTATATTAGGGAGAAGGGGGAGAGGGGTATATGGGTTAAAAGTAGAAAATAGTTTGACTAGTTAGAAACGTTATTAAAAATATTTGCTTTAACCTTTAACAACAGCTATTGGCCTAAGTCTTGCTACAAGTTTTGCTATCTTAACTTTGTCGGCAACCATAACAACTCTGTCCGAGGGTTTGTAGGCTCCTGGAGCCTCTTCTGCTATTACACGTCTGTTTGCAGCTCTAACAATTATACCTCTACTTGCTAGTTCTTCGACAACTTTTGATGGGTTGTAGGTTCTAATTGCACGTTCTCGAGACATCCAACGTCCGGACCCGTGTGGTGCAGTGTACCAAGTTCTGCTACCCTCCGGTATGCCTGCTAAGACGTAGCTGTAGGTACCCATGCTACCTGGTATCAGTACTACTTGACCATATTGTCTATGGTCAGCTGGTATTTCTGGATGACCTGGTGGGAATGCTCGTGTTGCTCCTTTTCTGTGGACTATTAGCTTCTTTCTTTTACCATTAACATCGTGCTCTTCTATTTTGGCTATGTTGTGTGCTACATCGTATATGATTCTTAGACCTAGCTGGTCTGGATCGCGGTGGAAGACGCGTTTGAAGGTTTCACGTACCCAATAGGTTATTAACTGACGGTTTGTCCAGGCATAGTTTGCTGCTGCAGCCATGGCCTTTAGGTAGTCCTGAGCTTCTCTAGTACTGTAGGGTACGCTTGCTAACTCTCTGTCAGGAACGTTGATTCCATATTTCCTCATGGCACGTTCCATTATGAGCAAGTAGTCGCTGGCAACTTGGTGGCCTAACCCTCTAGATCCTGTGTGTATCATTACAACGATCTGGCCAACATGGTCAATACCGTAAGCTTTTGCTCTTTCTGGATCGTAGATATGGTCTACTACCTGTATTTCTAGGAAGTGGTTACCACTGCCTAGCGTGCCTAGCTGTGGTGCACCACGTTGTTTGGCTCGCTGGCTCACTTTGCTTGAATCAGCTAGTTGCCAACTTCCTCTCTCCTCAATATGCTCAGGATCGTCTGCCCAAGCGTAGCCTCTCTGAACAGCCCACATAACACCTTCATCAAGTACTTTGTCAAGCTCTGTTATACTTAGCCTAATATGTCCTGATTTGCCTAACCCACTTGGCACATTTCTGAACAGCTCTTCCGCCAATTCACGAAGTTTTGGTTTCACATCGTCGTAGTCTAGGTCTGTCCTTATCAGCCTAACTCCACAGTTTATGTCGTAGCCTACACCTCCAGGGCTTATCACACCATCTTCATCGATATCTGTGCCTGCAACGCCGCCTATGGGGAAGCCATAGCCCTGATGACCGTCTGGTAGTACAAAGCTTGAGCGTTGTATACCTGGTAAGCATGCAACATTTGCTGCTTGTTCTAGGGTTAGATCCTCCATCATCTTCTTGATGAGGAAGTCGTCAGCGAAGATCACAGCATCAACTCTCATACAAGGCTTGGCTCCTTTTGGAATAACCCATTCGTACTCGCTAACTCTTTGAAGTTTTCTTGTGACCGACATACTACTCTCCCCCGCGTAACGCTAACTTTTGAATCCCAAAATCTATTCGAAACGTCTTGCTAGTCTAATTAACATTGCTATGTAAGCTATTCTGCAATAGGGGGTGAGCAGTCTATAAGGCTAGATAGTTTATCAATGCTGATTTCGAGTTGTTCACGTTTAGCAAGATCTTTGAAGTTAATGGTGTTGTTTTCAACTTCTCTGCTACCTATAGTTATGAGGTAACGGTAGTTTTGATCTAGTAGACGTGGTATAAACTTTGAAAGTTTTGATGTTTTGTGGATAGTGGCTATACAACCAGCTTCAATAACCTGTTTTTGTGTTTGAAGGGCCATTGAAATGGCTTTAGGGTCTTCGACGAGAAGCACTATTGCAGTTTTGGGAGGCAATCTTTCTCCCAGGTCAAGCTCTATACCAAGTTCTTCAGCTGCTATGAGTGTTCTATCGAGGCCTATAGCAAATCCTGTGCCAGGTGTAGAAGGCCCGCCATATATTTCAACGAGTTTGTCATAGCGCCCTCCACCAGCAATGCTCACAGGAAATCCAGGTATTGTCACCTCAAATATTGGGCCAGTGTAATAGGCTAAACCTCTGGCAAAGTCAAGTCTAACTTCTATGCTGAGTTTTGGATTATATTCAGCTATTACATCACGGATTAGCTTGAGTTCCTCGAGTGCAGGATAGATTAGACTATCATCTTTAAAATGTTCTAATGCTTTTTCAAAGCCTAGTTCCCAGAGTTCTTGAAGTTTTGCTACAAGCTGTCCATAGCCTTTATCGAGAAGCTCACTCAATGCTTTATCATGCAAACCTTTATCTATTAAATGCAATATATGATCTTGGAACTGTTCGTCGATGTTGTAGTGGTTGAACAGTCTTCTATAAAGTGCTATATTGCCAAGCTTAATCTTAAGCTTTTTTGCCATGCCTATTTTCTCATAGAAATCAACTAATATCTTGATTACCTCGATATCGCCAATAGCGCCTGGTACACCAAGCAGTTCGAGACCCGCTTGCCAGAACTCTCTATAGCGTGCGTGTTGCGGTTCTTCATATCTAAAACAGTTTGCAATATAGTATATCCTGACAGGCTTGGGGCGTCCTTGAAGGTGTTTGAGATAGATTCTTGTTGCACTTGCTGTTATTTCAGGTCTTAAGACAACTTGTCTTCCAGCTTTGTCCTTAAAAACAAACATTGACTGTATAATCTCTTCTCCTGATTTGAGTGCAAAGAGCTCAAAACGTTCTAGAGTAGGTGGTATGACTAACATGTAACCGTGTGCTTCAGCTATTTGAGAGAATATCTCAGCTAGTCTCTTCAATTTACGAGAAGATGGTTCTAGAATATCTCTAAATCCGCGTAATGGCTCTAAAGCTATTCTATATCGTGACAATTTTTCACCCTTTCCGCGTTACAGTCCTAAAAGGTGTAGGAGCATAGTATACTATATCACCGTAGCGGTCTACGATTGCGAGAAGAGGAGTCCAATTATTCTTTCGAGCTTCCTCCACAAGTTCTGATAGCATGCTTAATGGGATTTTACGCCCTTCCTCAAGCACTAGTAGGTAGTAGTCGTATTTTGGATCCTTTCGCCGCATTTTCACCAATAATGTGTGAGGCCGTGGTCCTGGGGATACTATTCGCCCACGTCTACGAAGATCAAGGTAAACTTCGAACTCTGCCCATGTTAGCGGGTTGCATCTACTGAGAACACGAGCTAGCTTCTCAAACGTGTACTCTTCACAACTTTCTACGTGAAGTACATAGCCTTTGTAGGTGAGGTAGAGTGCTTCAAGTGGATGTAGCGTTTTTGTCGGTGTGTCGGATAGTCTGGCGATTTCTTTAGATACGATAGGGAGTAGATTGTCGGCAACAGCTATTCTCTCTATACAATTGTTAGTATCATGTTGTATTTTTACCTCGATTCTACGCTGGCTATTTCTCTCGTTGCTCATACACTGTACCCTGGTGTGTAAAAAATGGTTGAACTAAAACTAGTTATAAAACCTATAGAGTTTGATGAGCGGCGTGGCGTAGTTAGATGGCTTGATGTACGTTTAGTGCCGTGGGAGGAGGTTTATAGAGAAACAACAGACTACAATAGAATTGCAAAGGCGATTAAGGACATGGAAATTAGAGGTGCTCCTGCAATTGGTGTAGCAGCAGCTTTTGGAATGGCTTTAGCAGCTATATGGTCTAAAGCAGAGACAGTTGAAAAGTTGGTTGAAGAGCTTGAAAAAGCAAAAAGAGTTCTTGAATCAACTCGGCCAACAGCATACAACCTATTCTGGGCTCTCAACAGGATATGGCGGAGAGTGAAGGAGGGTGTAGAGAAGGGAGTAGGTGTTGACGAGCTTAGACGTATGGTGGTTGAAGAAGCTAAGAAAATATATTTTGAAGATATTGAAACAAATAAAAGGATAGGTGAAATAGGAGCAAAGCTTGTTGAGGATGGCGATACAATACTAACGCATTGCAATGCTGGTGCTCTAGCTACGGCTGGTCTTGGGACTGCTCTTGCAATAATCAGGTATGCTGTTGCAGAGGGGAAGAGAATCCGAGTAATAGCTACTGAAACAAGACCTCTATTGCAGGGTGCAAGGCTTACTGTATGGGAACTTGTTAAAGAGGGTATAGATGTGACGCTCATAACAGACAATATGGTTGGTTACATAATGAGTAAAGGTATTGTGTCAAAAGTGATAGTTGGGGCAGATAGGATAACTAGGGATGGCTATGTTGCAAATAAGATAGGTACATACACAATAGCTGTTGTAGCAGCTAGACACAGAGTACCGTTCTACGTTGCCGCACCTTCATCAACGTTTGACCTGTCGCTAGAGGGGCCTTCAATACCGATAGAGGAAAGAGATCCTGATGAAGTTAGAACTGTGCTAGGCAAGCTCACAATAACAGTACCCACTGTTAAGGTTTACAATCCAGCATTTGATATAACACCACCAGACCTGATCACAGCAATTATAACAGAAAAAGGCATCATTACACCTCCATATGCAAGAAATATAGAGAAGGTGTTAAAGGGACAAGAATAGGTTAAACGTTGAAGAGTTGGTCGTTCCCAACAAGATCATGTATACTAGGAGCGTCAAAGGTGTAGCTATGGATATAGGCACGTCGAGTAACATCACAGCTATCGTATAGGATCCTAGCCATAATGCAGCTAGAAGAACCGCATACACCACTACAACATTTATGTTGGCAAAAAATTGTAGCATTGTATCTACACTACTTAGTGCCATACCTAACGATGTTAAAGCTTTAATGGTTAGTCCATTAACGAGACCACCAACCATCATGACAAGTTCATAGATTATAAAGCGCATGATTATGTAGCGCTCGAGCTCGTAGAGTTTTTTGAAGAATTCAGCCATTTTATCAAGTACGCGTACAACGTATGTACCGCTTCGCATCATGTTGGCGAAGATATAGGCGGTAAATGTGGCCATTATGCTGGCTTTGCCACCCTCTTCTAACAGCCTACCTGTTTTCACTGCATACGCTATATATTTAAACAGTTTTGAAAACTTCTTGTCAACAAGTAAATCTTTAGCTTCGAATAGTTTTATGTGGCCCAGTATTCTTGCCTGTTCGCTAAACTTGTACATGAGATCTCCTAATGCTTGAAGTTCAACAATTCTGTTAAAGCAAAGATATACATAGCCTATTGACATAATGAGAGCAAATGATGCAAGAAATATAGCTACTGCATTTACTAGTTTGGCTAGAAAGAGGTACAAGGCGGTTAACAGTATCAAGCTTTCAACAAGTGCTGCTATAAACCTAGATCTACTACTATTTTGCAACTCTAGTAAACCTACCCTAATGCGGTAAGCTAGTACAAGCATGATAAATAAAAATGCAGGTATCAATAAAATTATCATGCTATTGTTCATAGTGCCAAGCAAGGTGAAGCTTAAAGCTAATAGTGTAGCAACAACTATTAGCGCTTCTACGAAGGTTGCTGTAAAGTTAAGCTTCTCTTTTATAGCTATTTCAAGGTTTTCAATGGAATTAGCTATCCACTTCTCATTATAGTCTAGCGTTGAACCTATTGTGTAAAGCGTGTATATGTAACCTCTAAGATAGGTTGCTAGCGGGTCTTCTACCAATGATGAAACGATGCTGAGACTTTTACGCACATCTTTTGTTCTAAGAGTGAGTTGTTCAACTAGCTTTGCAACTTTACAATGTTCTGTAAGTAAGCGGCACATCATCTTATTCACTTGCAATAGTCTAAAAGCGTCGTAAATGTTTCTTCTTGATGTGTGTATTGCTAATGCGAGAAGCAGGAACAATGGCAATTCAAGTTTTAATCTAAACTTTGATAACCTCAATTTGGCATTGTAGCTGTTCTTCTTCACGTTTTCACCTCTTTTTCAGCTTTTATAAGCGTTATTATTGTTCGCTCAATATCTAATCTAGTTACATAGCTGTTTACCTGTTCAAAACTTACAATGTCGGATTCAACCATCTTTGTAATATGGTATGCTCGTATTTTCAACTCTCTTTTGATAGTTTCCAGGCCTATGTTTGTATGCTCAGAATATGCTTGCAAACGTCTGCTCTTCTCCAATAGTTCATCTATTTCTTCCGGTTCATGAACATCTTTAGCTGGCAACCATCTAAACACTGTTTGGAGCTTCCATGTGCCATTTTCCTCAACAACTTCTTTTACTGTGACAACTCGCCTTAGCTCAACACCTCCAAGCATTTCAGCGTTTTTGAGAGGTACGTGTACACGTTTTACAACAATGATGCTCCATAGCGCAGGTATGTAGGCATCGCCAACTTCTATAGGTGGTGCTTTTAGTCTAAGTATTGCTGATTCAGCGGTATCTGCATGAAATGTTGCTAGTGCACCATGCCCGCTAACAGCAGCGTGTATGAATAGTTTTGCTTCTTCTCCTCTAATTTCCCCTATTACAAGATAGTCAGCTCTTCTTCTAAGAGCGAACTTAGCAAGCTTGTAAAGGTCTACATCTTCTCCTTCTGACGACAAATAAGTGTATCTTGTGGTTAAGCTATCCCATCGCCTATGGTGAAGTAGATTAAGCTCAGGTGTATCCTCTATAGTTACTATGCGTCTTGATGCAGGTATTAAGCCTAAGAGAGCTTGAAGTAAGGTAGTTTTTCCAGAAGCTGTAGGCCCTACAATTAGCATTGGAGCTTTTAAATCTAGTAGTAGCCAAAGATATGCAGCAATTAGAGGGGAAAGTACACGCTGTTTAACCAACTCTATTATACTAATGGGCCTCTGTCTATGCTTTCTAATTACAATGGAGCTTCCAAATCGAGATATCTCTCTACCATAGGTTGCAGCTATACGGTGTCCTTCTGGCAATAAACCCTCGGCGTAGGGATGAGCTATACTGAGTGTTCGTCCTGCTCGCCTTGATAACGTTAATGCCAGATAGTCAATTTCAGCTTCCGACAATACTATGTTTGTATCGAGCCATGCTAATGGGTAAAGACTATGGAAAACGGCTACTGGCATGTTAGCTCTATCAATAGCTATTTCCTCTATATAGGGATCATTTACCAATGTATATAAAGGCCCATAACCGCTAAGCTCTCGTTCAACATAATATTTCACCTCAATAAAATAGTCTTTAAAAATACTACAATCTATCTTATAATCTCTACAAATTCTTTTAATCTCTTTCGAGGTTTGTGGGAGAGAGCTATAGCCTTCAGCAAGAAGTGCCTCTGTCAATCTATAGATCACGTTGACGATGGACTGAGGTATTTGAGGTTCGTCTACACAGTATATAAGTGGGTAGTCATCTTCACCCAAAATAGATTTTAAGCCTATGGTTACCTTTGCAGGCCCAATAGTATACTCTTTCAGTATATTCGAGATGTTCTCCTCGCATTTAACAACTCTTATTGCCTTATCACTATACTGGTAATTTGATGTAGTTTTTTCTAGTTGTGAATACGCCATTGATATCACCCCTATCGCCTCTAAGACCTCTATAAAATGTGTGGAAATGAGTTGGTTGTCAATAGGCTTTGTAGAGAAGTTAGCCGTACACAATAACTGTTGTAGGTTTTGAAACATACTGCTGTTGCGAACCTGGAATACCGTATACTAGATATGCTTGTTGAGCTACACAAGTTGTTGAGGAAAGTTGTGCTAGTATGGTCAGCGTATCGCCAGGATTCAACTTGACCTGTGTTAAATCGATTTCTGTTGGTGATAGTAGTGTTGCGCTAGGGCCAGGGATAGTAATTTCTGTACCGTC
>DQUB01000189.1 GCA_015662475.1 Pyrodictium sp. | reverse complement strand
TGGGCTTGAGTAGGGTGGATGACCGTGCCAGATCTCGTTAAGCCATCCTGCTACCGCTGGATGTGGGCCAAAGAATTCGCCTGCAAGAAAGCCAAAGATAGCTGATGAAATACCAAGGTATGTTAGCAGAATGCCAATGTCACGATTGAACGGTATAATGCCTTTGAGTATTAGTGCTGCAAGCAGTAGTAGTACTAGTGCATGCCCTAGGTCTGGGAACATTAGCCCATATATTATTGGGAAGGTGATCGCTGTTAGTAGTAGTGGGAAGATCTCTCTAGGTCTTGGGTGTGAGTACATTAGGATAAGGTTTGCAAATGGTCTTAATAGTTTAGGCGCTTCAACAATGCTAGCTTCTCCCTCTACAGCCACAGCACGTCTCTCAATGTAGAAGCTGTAGGCACCATATGTGACCTCTTCTATCCTCCTCATAAGCTTCTCATATGCTTCGATAGGCACATAACCTGTTACTACAGCGAAGAGCCTAGTTATACGTGTTGCTTCTAGAATGCGTAGTGCAGCAATAATAGTTTCAAGCTTTATTTTGATGCGTATTAGGTCTGGCGCCATTTCCTCAAGCTTTTCCCTAAGCTTCGCGATTTCCGCTTCTACACCTTTTATGAAAGCTGCAGGGTTTTGTGGAAATTCTGATGGAATCTTAAACGGTGTTGCACGTACTCTGTTGGCAGCTTTTGCTATTTCGGATTCTACTCCTGGTAGGTAGAAGAGAAGGGCTAACGCCATTCCCGGCTCTGCACCCACCACTGTAACTCCAAATACATTCTCGATCGATTGTATTAGGTCTTCAAAGATGCTCAGTTTCTCCATGGGCACTCTATATATCGCCAATTTAACGTATTTTGCTTTGTCGAACTTGGATATGTCAAAGTCGATAAAGCTGTATGCTTTAACAATTTCAAAAATTTCTGCGAGCTCTGGAGGTGGTGATATCAACTCCTTATATCTTCTAAACAGCTTTTCCGCTTCACTAACTACAACTTGTGCTTCTGATATCACAGCTTCTGCTGTTTTCAGCCAATCCCACACCTTTATACTTGGAGACTCCTTTGATTGGCTAGCTTCAACACCTATTTCGCCCAATATCGCTTCGATCCTATTTACCAGCGATTCTGCTTCCGTCAACAATCTCCTCACATTAACTAAGTGTTCTGTACCCTTACCTCCCACTCTAACCGGTATTGGGTGGAAACAACCAGCCTTCATAATTTCATAGACTACTGCTGCAAGTCTTGCACGTGGCACTGTAATTGCAACCTTTAGGAGTTCCTTGGCTACAACTGTTACGCCTGTCAACACCATCACCATTTACATAGAAGCCTTTTGCCCGCATCCGGTTCACAGTACAACACAATATTTAAAAGTATTTGGCTAAGGGGTCTATCAAGGGATCATAGTTTGTCCGAGAAACGTATTGCTGTCATTGCCGATGAGTACGTTGCAACAGCTTTTAAGATCATAGGCGTCGAATCATATGTGGTAAAGAATGCTGGAGAAGCTGCATTAAAGCTTCGCGAACTATTAAAGAGAGAAGATATAGGCATAATATTTGTTGCAAGCGAATTCTTCGATTCCAAAGAGGTTGAAGACATTGTAAAACTTGCTAAAAGAGAGAAACCAGAAATACTTGTATCAAAATTGCCTACGCCGAGGAACCCTGGAAAACCCATAGACATGAGGAAAAAGTTGCTCCAAGCACTCGGAATAGGGTGACCTTGCATATGAATAGTGTGGAGGTAAGAGTTGTAGGTAAGCCGGAAAAGCTATTCGAAAAAGTTTTCGAGAAAGTCGTAAAAGATGTTGTCGATAAGAAGGTCGATGAAGCTCTTAAAGCATCTCTACAACTTCTCGCTACAGCACGCGATCAAGCACTTGCCTCAATAGAAAAGGAAGTTGAAGAGATACTACGTGCAGCAGAAGAGCGGTTGAAAGCACACGAATCATCTTTAGAGGCTAGACTTAGAGTTGAGATAGCTAGACTGAAAAACGAGTATGTGAATAAGGCTGTTGAAGAGGCTCTAAAGAGGTTTAGAGATACTGTGCCAGAGGAGAAGTATCGAGAAATTCTTCGCCGCATGCTGAAAAACGGTCTCCAAACAATTACAGTGCACACACGAAGTGCCGTTATAGTTCCTGCAGCAAAAGATGTGGAACTTATTCAATCAATTTTGCCAGAAGTAGAACGTGAAATCACAGGCTTATCTGTTGAAATATCGTCTAAAACCATAGACTCTATAGGCGGTTTTATAGTGCAGAGTAGGGATGGACGTATTAGTCTTGACTATCGTTTGGAAACTGTATTGTCCGAGGCTTTAGATCGTGCACGGGCTAGAGCCATGAAAGAGCTTTTCGGATGAGGTGGGTAGCAATGCCCGTGGTGGGTCGAATCATACGTATTGCTGGACCTTTAGTTGTTGCAGACAATATGACTGGCGCTAAAATGTTTGAGATGGTTGAAGTTGGTGAAGAGAGGCTTATAGGTGAGATAATCAGAATTACTGGCGATAAAGCTTACATCCAAGTGTATGAGTCTACAACAGGTCTACGTCCTGGAGAACCTGTCTACGGTACTGGTTCACCACTAAGTGTCGAGTTAGGCCCAGGTCTTCTAGGCCAGATATATGACGGTATTCAACGTCCACTGTCTCTGATCAGAGACATAACAGGATCAATATTTGTGAAGAGAGGTATAAAGGTACCGGCTATAGATAGGAAAAAGAAGTGGCATTTCAAGCCAAACACAAGCATTAAACCAGGCGACAAGCTAGAGCCAGGCGATATACTTGGTGTTGTGCAGGAAACTAGCCTAATTGAGCACCGTATAATGGTTCCTCCAGACGTACATGGCGTGCTAGAATGGCTAGCACCAGAGGGCGAGTATACTGTTGAAGACACCATAGCTGTACTGACCGTGCCTGGGAAAGGTAAGGTAGAGCTAAAGATGTTGCAGAAGTGGCCTGTAAGAAAGCCTAGACCTGTAAAAGAGAAGTTAGAGGCTGTTGAACCGCTAATAACAGGTATGAGAGTTATTGACACAATGTTCCCAATAGCAAAAGGTGGTACTGCAGCTATTCCTGGACCCTTTGGTAGTGGTAAGACGGTGACACTACACAGTCTTGCAAAGTGGAGTGCTGCTAAAGTCGTAATATACATTGGTTGTGGTGAGAGAGGTAATGAGATGACAGAAGCTCTAATCAAGTTCCCCAAGTACAAAGATCCTTGGACAGGAAAGCCTCTGCTAGAGAGAACAATACTAATAGCCAACACTAGCAACATGCCTGTAGCAGCTAGAGAAGCGAGCATCTATACCGGTGTCACAATTGCAGAATACTATAGAGATATGGGTTACGATGTACTCTTAGTAGCCGACTCGACAAGTAGATGGGCAGAAGCATTGCGTGAAATTTCAGGTCGTTTAGAGGAGATGCCTGCTGAAGAAGGCTTCCCAAGCTATCTAGCATCTAGGCTTGCCGAGTTCTACAGCCGTGCAGGAAGAGCATACCTGCTAGGTAGACCACCACGTGTTGGCAGTGTTACAATTGTAGGTGCTGTCTCACCACCAGGTGGAGACTTCACCGAACCTGTCACCGCTAACACTAAGAGGTTCATTAGAGTGTTCTGGGCGCTTGACGCATCACTAGCTTATAGCAGGCATTACCCTGCTATTAACTGGATAACAAGCTATTCAGCGTATGTAGACCTTGTAGCAAAATGGTGGCACGAACACATAGATCCACGCTGGAAAGAATACCGTGATGAAGCTTATCGTATCCTCATGAGAGAAGACGAGTTAAAAGAAATTGTCAAGTTGATTGGCACGGAAGGGTTATCGGAGAAAGATAAGCTCGTATTAGAGGTTGCAAGATTGATACGTGAAGGCTTCCTACAGCAAAATGCCTTCGACCCAATAGACTGCTTTGCTACACCTCAAAAACAATGGGCACAGCTTATGACTATAATAGACTTCTACAGATTAGCGCTCCGTCTTGTCGAGCAGGGTATCCCAGTAGCTAAGATCAAAGAAAGACTTGCAATTAAACTTAGAAACTTCGTCATTAAATCAAGATTTGAAATACCAAACGACAAGGTTGAGGAAATATACAAGCTTAGAGAAGAGCTTCTCAACGAGCTAAACAAAATACTTGAAGAACACCTAAAAGGAGGTTCTAAAACATAAGTTTCTCCCCACATTAGATTTAGGTGGGTGTAGAAGTTATGTCTTTGCAGCAAGCTACGGGCAAGAAACTAGCTGTAGCTAGAGAGTATGAAACTGTTAGTGAGATAAAGGGACCTCTACTCATAGTTGAAGGCGTTAGCGATGCTGCTTACGATGAAATTGTTGAAGTTGAGCTGCCAAATGGCGAGATTAGAAGGGGTAGAGTGCTCGAAACATCTACAAACTATGCTGTTGTACAAGTCTTTGAAGGTACTACGGGAATACCTGTAACTGGTACTAAGGTTAGATTTCTTGCAAGAACTTTGGAGATAAAGGTCTCCGACGAAATGTTAGGCAGGATATTTAATGCGCTAGGAGAGCCTATCGATGGTGGACCTCCAATAGTTAGTGGTGTATGGAGAGATGTTAATGGAGATCCGCTAAATCCTGCTGCAAGAAACTATCCCGAAGACTTCATTCAAACTGGTATTTCGGCTATTGATGGCATGAATACACTGGTTAGAGGTCAAAAGCTGCCTATTTTCAGCGGTAGCGGTCTACCACATAACATGCTTGCAGCACAGATTGCTAGACAGGCAACTGTTAGAAGGGAAGGTGAGGAGTTCGCTGTTGTTTTTGCAGCTATAGGTATAATGTATGACGAGTTTCTATTCTTTAAGAGGTTCTTCGAGGAAACTGGAGCCCTAAAGAGAACAGCAATGTTTGTAACACTAGCTGATGATCCGCCAATGTTGAGGCTTGTAACACCTAGAGCAGCGCTAACACTCGCCGAACACCTCGCATTTGATCTTGGCATGCACGTACTTGTGATATTGACTGACATGACAAACTATTGTGAGGCTCTTCGAGAGATAAGTGCTGCACGTGAAGAGGTGCCTGGTAGACAAGGTTATCCAGGTTACATGTATAGCGATCTAGCCTCAATATATGAGCGTGCTGGCCGCGCCATAGGCAAGAAGGGTAGTATAACACAAATGCCTATTCTAACAATGCCTAACGACGACATTACACATCCAATCCCAGACTTGACAGGATACATTACCGAAGGCCAGATAGTGTTGAGTAGAGAGCTTTGGAACCGCGGTATATACCCGCCAATCAACGTGTTGATGAGCCTATCGAGGCTCATGAAGGAGGGTATAGGTCCTGGCAAAACAAGAGAAGATCACGCAAATGTCTCTGACCAGCTATACGCAGCCTATGCAAGAGCGCAGGAATTACGCCAGCTAGCAACCATAGTTGGCGAAGAAAGCCTTAGCGAAGTAGACCGCAAATACCTTAGATTTGCCGAGGCTTTCGAACAAAAGTTCTTGAAACAAGGATTCTACGAGAACCGCTCGATAGAAGAAACACTCGAGATTGCTTGGGAGGTTCTAAGCATACTACCTGAAAGCGAGCTATTCAAGATAAAAGACGAGTACATCAAAAAGTATCATCCCAAGTACCGCAAGAAGACACAGAATCAACAGAAGAAGAGCTGAGGGACTAGATAATGGGTTTTGCCTCACAACAAGTTCTACCAACCAAAATAAATCTTATTAGGTTAAGACGCGAGCTCAAAGGACTACGTAGAATTAGAAGAGTTCTTGAAGAAAAACGTGATGTACTATTACTATTCATAAGACAGATGATAGAAAAGTATGAGGAGACCTATAGGAAGGTTGCCGAAATACTGATGCAAGCGTATGACGAATTTTTAGCAGCTGTTGCTGAGTCTGGTTTCGAAACGATAAGAGGAATAGCATTAACAACTCCAACAACAACCACTATAGACATTAAAACAAGAGTGCTCTTTGCCGTAAAAGCTCCATCGTATACGCTTGTTAGAGAAACTGTACCTACACTAATAGTTGGTACTACACGTGTTTCACCACGACTATCCAGTGCACAGGAGAAACTAGTTGGTGGGCTTGAAGCACTGCTCAAACTTGCTGAGACAGAGGCTACGCTAGAGAAGCTGTTGTCTGAGTTAAAGGAAACGCAGAGATTGCTCAACGCGCTAGACTACATGATAATACCACGTTATGAGTCTGCGATAAAGTTCATTAGACGAGTGCTTGACGACCGTATGCGTGAAGAGATATTGAGGATTAAAATGCTCAAGAGAATACTTGAGAGGCGAAGAGCTTCTTCACGCTAACCAAAATCACCACCATGTTAGCTTTGCACATCCACTTTTAGGCTAAATTCGCCTGCAACCTCTCTTACAATCTCTTTTACTTTTGACGGCACCTTCAACACTACCACGCCTTTGATAGGATCAACACTTTTTACTATAGCTTGCTTTAGAAGCTCTTTGTCTAGTTCTTTAAGCACATACTTTGCAAATATATGTCCATAACAATAGTCTGTTTCTAGCATTAAACGTGTATGTTTTTCGGGATAGTGGGTTCCACCTACACCTATTACCGGTGTACACGTTTCAACAGGTCCTCGCTCTAAGGTTTCCACTATTGCTTCTGCAAGAGCTTGTTGAGCTTTTTTATCGCTCCATTCTCGCTCACTACTCCCAATCTCTATGAAAATAACCGGTTTTCTAAGCTCTGTAGGTCCGTGATGTGTTGCCTCTAAGGTAAAACTGTAGCTGTCTAGTAGTCCTAGTCTATCAGCTGCTTCATAGTATGCTAGGAAGAGGGTTTTTGCTAGACGTGGGTAGGTCCAAGCTAGTTGTCGAGGTTTCCCACCATGTTCTGGGTCTGTGTCTGATGTTGGATTGCCGGGGTAGTGAAGTGATAATGTTGGTTTACGCGATATACTTTGATGGCGTGAAATTATGATGTATGCTTTAATGTTTTGTGGGTAGATTTCATCAAGGTAGCTTAGGTGTACTACGTCGTCCTCACATCCAACTAGGTGTATATCGTTGCAAGCATACCACTTGTATACTTTGGGGTGGTCTACTTTTACACTTTCACAATGCAGCATTTCAGCTAGTTTTTGC
>DQUB01000032.1 GCA_015662475.1 Pyrodictium sp. | reverse complement strand
GGCGCCGATGGCTTGTAGCATGTCTAGTGTTTCGCCTAGTATGAGGTTGGAAAAGATTGCTGCGAAGAGAGGTTCTAGCGTGTATACTATGGATGCTTCTACAGCTTCTACTCGTCGCTGGCCAAGGATCTGTAGCGAGAATGCTAAGAGGCCAGGTACTAGTGCTAGGTAGACTAGTCCGGGTATAGCTTCTAGAACAGCTGTTGTGTCTAGTGATGCTATTGTTGGAGGCGTAAAGATCAGTGTTGCGATTAGCAGTTGCCAGAAGAGTAGCTCTGTAACGCTATGGTTTTTGGATAGTCTTGATACCAGGATTACCTGTGATGCCCAAAAGACAGACGATATTAGAACTATTAGATCTCCAATACGTACCCCCTCAACACCACCTACCAGCAAGTATACGCCTACGGCAGCGAGCATGATGGTTGCAAGTGTTCTAAACACGATCTTTCTCATCTTGAAAGCCTCGTACATGTATACAAACACCATGTGCAGGCTTGTTATAAACGCGCTATTGGATGCTGTGGTGTAGGCTGTTCCAAGTCCTTGCAAGTACATTCCAAGAGCGTAGGATAGACCGACTAGTAGGAGTGGTAGGCTGAAATGCAGACGCCTTCTAAGCATGAAGGGAGCTATAACAGCTAGTGTTAGAAGACTTCTTAACGCGGTATAAGCAGCAGGATCCAGCTCTAAACTTCCAACAATGATTTTTATGGCGGGGAAGGAAGAGCCCCATGCTACACATGCGAGTACAAGCATGCCAACGCCAACAACTCGCTCAAACCTGGCAGTATTTCGCCTAAACATCTGCTGTTCACCCTAGCACAACACCAGTTCAAGGCTGGTGTTTGCATCATGTACCAACCCTTTAAAGATATGCGATGAAACCTTGTACCTGGGGAGCAGGACTCGATGATGAATGCACGTCAGGCCGAAGACCCCTTAGATGTGGTTCACGGCCGTGAGCTGAGGGGTATCCTGACTTGACAGGGCCTGGGCCAGGCAAGATAAAGTTGTGCGCTAAGGTCTACCTTTGGCGCCACGGCAAACGCGAGCTTTTAAACGCAACAGTCTACCTACACGTTAAAGGTTGGAGTCGTGCTAGAGTTACACACATCGATGTAGAAGGTTCTGGCATCGAATACCGTCTTGTTGGTGGCCCCAACAACGGCTTGTATGGAGAGATTGTCGGGTCAGGTTCTGGAATCGTATTCTCGCCTTTTCGCGACACGTGGAGGTTAGAGGTTGAGGAAAGACAGGTTCTAGCAAGAGTGTTGCGTGGTGGGGAGAAATGTGTTGGCTATCTAGGAGGTAAACGTGGTGGCATATTCATAGGATTTCAAAAGCATGTGTTACGCCTACTCGAGAAACTTGCAGAGGAGCTCTACGGTATAGCACCCAGCAAGTCTAAGCGGCTCTAAAGCCTTCTATGGGAATGGTAGAGGGTTGCACAGGAGTGCAGCCAATACCCATACTGTAGCAGTACTGGTTTTCACGGGTACTTCGCCCATTTCCCGCCTATGGCTACACCTACTACCTCTATATTGTCCTTCAGCTCTCCTTTTGGTTGTTCGAATGGATTGTCGCTAAAGACTACTAGGTCTGCTTTACAGCCTTGTTCGAGACATCAACGTCGTCCCAGCCTACGGCTTTTGCCGCCGCTCTAGTGTACATGTGGAGTGCATGTTGTAGTGGTATTCCTGGAGAGCGTGATAAGTGGGGGTTTTCGCCTCCTGATGTTATAGCGTCAAGGTTCCAGAGTGGATCGTAGGGTTCGACAGGAGCATCACTGCCAATAGCAAGTTTAACGC
>DQUB01000215.1 GCA_015662475.1 Pyrodictium sp. | reverse complement strand
TACCTTAATCCTCCAACTGCTGAGTTCACGAGGTTGCTCTGGATAGTTCGCATAAATCTCTTTAATTCTCCTCATATAGTCTGCAACCATCTTCAGCTTTAAAAGCAGCGAAGGTCTGCGAAGACCTCGAAGCACGATTAAAGCTTTCTCTATAACTCCGACTTTTAACTCACCCTTACTGCTAACATCGTATACGTCGGTTTCTGGTATTAACCGCTTCTCCATACCAAACTCTATATCCTCATTACTCAATCTCTGCAAGAATCTGCGGAAGATGTCTAGAGCAGCTTGTTTTGCACCCAAAGTCCTCATGTACTCTACGTTTAAACTCCATAAACATTCTTCTGTAAAACAACCCTCCTCATACGCTTTCAAGATTGTTTTGGCTGCTAGATAGGCTGAGTAGAAAGCGTAGCCCATGCCCCCTCCATGTATCGGGTTTACAGTGTAACCTGCATCACCTACAACAACTATACCTGGGCCTACAAGACTATCACTAGGTCTTCTTGTTGGAACAATTGCACCACCTCTTTCAACCACACGATATTTTCCAGATACAATCTTATGGCCTACAAGTTTTTCCTCAAACAATTTCTTTGGACTTGGATAACCCACGCCTCCTTGCACTCCAAGACCTAGGTTCACCCTAGTCTCACCTTCTGGGAAATACCACCAATAGCCTCCAGGAGCTATATCCACATTCAAGTATATCCTCAGAATGTTCGGTTCGTCAACAACTCTATCCTGGTACTCCCAGACCTCTCTATATGCTACATTAGTGTCACGAGGATCAAGCTCATCATAAACATTCCATTCGCGAGGCAATAATCTCTTTATCGCTCTTATAGCTCCTGTTGCCTCTACAACAACATTTGCTTTTACCTCAACTGTTCTTCCATCAGGTCGTCTAACTATAACTCCTACCACTTTACCCTTCTCAATCACAGGTTTTACAACACTATAGCCGTTAACAAATACATCAACACCACGCTTACTAGCTTCATTCAACAACCACTGGCCAAGACGACGCCTATCTATAATTAGCCCCTCGCCTTTAACACGATATCTAACTCTTAAGCTCGGCGAATATATGTCAATGCCAACGATTCTATTGCGTATAGCATCAGCTGGTGGATTGGGGAGTCCAGCGTTCTTGAAATGATGTAATGCGATAGCATCACCACAAGGCTTTCCCCAAACATTGTCCCACCTCCTAATCTCAAAAACAGCAACACTAAGCCCACTACCAGCAAGATGATAGGCTACAACTGTGCCCGCTGGCCCCGCACCAGCTATAATAACATCATATTTTTCTTGAGGTAGTTGGCTCATAGCAAAAACCCTCTCATCCAAACCTGTCTAAAACCGAGAGTTTACTACCCGCTATCCACGGTATAATATGGTGTTGGAGAGGTGTACTACAGATGAGCTTTTGGGAGCGAAGAAGAAGGAGCATATTCGATCTCTTCGACGACATAATGCGTGAAATGGAAGAAATGTTGTTTGGTCTAGAAAGAGAGCTTGACATGATGGCTCGTAGCACGCCAATAGAGTATAGAGGTCCTATAGTCTATGGCTTCAAGATAACAATAGGTCCAGACGGAAAGCCCATAATAGAAGAGTTTGGAAATATTAGAAGAAGGAGGGGGAGAGCAGAGATAAGTGAAGAGATAGAACCTCTAGTAGATGTATTCGACTATGGCGATAAGGTAGTCGTAGTTGCTGAAATGCCTGGAGTAGATAAGGACAAAATAGATGTTCGTATAACGAAAGATAACAGACTCATCATTAAAGCTTCCAACAAGAACAAAAAGTACTACAAGGAGGTTGAACTACCACCAGATGTTAAACCAGATACTGCAAAGGCTAAGTACAAGAATGGTGTGCTAGAAGTTGTGATAGAGAAGAAGTCTGAAAAGAAGGAGGAGGGTATAAGGGTTAAGATCGAGGAAGAGTGATAGGCCGAAAACAGCCTAGATGTCCAATATTTTTTGATTAGTTTCAATCCACCTAATTGTTTCCTTAGCCTCTTGAGCAATTTCTAAATAGTTAACGTTTTCTGTAAGAGTTGTAATCAATACTCTCTCACCATAAACATAGCTTGCACCTTCTGGATCGTCTAAAATCATCACATAACGTTCATCGTCAGAACGTCTATCGTAACGTTTTAACGCCCAATCAATCATCTGCTTTCGTTTCTCACACTCACTTTTATCAACATCTTGTTTTTTGCAGAGACTTTCCACTATCTCTCTAAAACGTAGTAGAATACCTTCAAGAGTAGTCACTATGCCTTGAGAAGCAGGGCCAGGCCACATATCGAGACCTAATTCAGGGAAAATTATAGCAGCTTTAGAGTTTTTTACAACAAGACTATCCAGATCTTCAGGTT
>DQUB01000148.1 GCA_015662475.1 Pyrodictium sp. | reverse complement strand
CCATTAGCCCACCACTTTAAAGACAACCCCTACAAGCATCTAAGCGGAAAATGGTGCCCTTAAACCACGTGTGACACCGGAATAAAGCCTACCCCAACCCTCTACCCTCTTAGAATGGCCTTTCGAAGTTGGAAGAGTGGAGGACTTGGGAAATAGTACTAGCTAGAATTGTTTAAAAAATTCTTTGTTTCCCGGTGGGTGCTATAGACAGTAGTGCTGGGGAGAAACGTTGCTATACGCTATGAGTGGCCAGTACTGTCCAATTTGAAGTCGTAGTTGATGTTGGCAAGATCATAGCCTTTGTCTAGTGTTGTGGGGTTTGGTGTTCCCTGGTACACGACCTCTTCTCTCATTGTCTGCAGATTTAGTCTTCTAACCTCGACCTCGCATCCTCTAACGTAGAGCGTGTTTATAGAGGGTGGTATACCAGCCTTCAGCCTATACGTTGTAGCTGTGCCAGCATGTAGTATGAGCATGCCGTTTAAACTCCATATCCAGGGAACATGCTTGTGTCCTGAAAGTACAACTCCTACCCCCAACTCTACAAGTACTCGTAGAAAATCGCCAGCGTCTACCGGTATGTTTCTCTCTCTACCAGTTCCCGGTACAGGTATTAGGTGGTGGTGTAGAGCTACCATCCTTATCCGCCCTCTACCCCTCAACCTCTCAGCAACAAGATCGTATGCTAGTCTACCAATATGCCCATCATCAACATCTGGTTCGCTAGAATCAACACCCTGTATACACACGCCTTTGTAGCAGAAGAAGGGGAATCTAGTGCCAAACACACGTTCAAACACAATATAGCCCATGTTCCTCGAATCATGGTTACCTGGTACAGCTAAAACCCTCCTAGCCTTAAACCTGCTAATCAGTCTAATTGCAGCACGAAATTCATGCACATACCCGTTATCAGTTAAATCGCCGGTAACAACGATAATGTCCGGTCTAAGCTCTCCAAGATAGCCTATAAGTCGCTCCTCTAGCTCCCTACTATAGTTCTCGCACTCTACATGGAGATCCGAAACATGGACTACAACAACTTCCCCATACCCAGCCAATACAATCTCCACACAGACCATATAGGCTCTAGAGAATATCACGCTACCTTTATAACAGGTTTATTCGGTCAACCCAACTATATAGACTATATACTCGGCTTGGAAATCTCCGACACAACGTTCTAGGGGTCAGCCTGAAAGATTGGGAAACGTTGATGGGCTACTCTAAAACTGTTTCCGGCTATCCTACACAAAAACCTTGCCCTTAGAATCCAGATGTTGCGTGGGTGAGTGGGTTAAGGCTTCTGCTAGTTCTTAGAAATTGTTTCGTGTTAAGCTTTAGTTGTTGTTAGAAATAGTTTTTAGGCGCATTATGCGGACATATAGTGTGGAGAGTGTAGATAGTAGTAAAGCAGCAGGTTGTGAAAAGTGTAGATGAGGGGAAATCAAATCTTGTCCTAAGAATTATGCGTGATAGAGACTTTCTGTACGAGTCGTTGCCATTCGTTGTTGGGGTTGAAGACGGTAGAATCAAACTTAGATTTTTCAAGGTTGTTGTTTAGCTTTGAAGACACCTATACTCCTCAAGTAGAATATGATACTGGTAGAAGGATTGTCCGCTATGTGCTTGAAGGTAGGCGGAGCAAGTTGGTATTAGAGTTCAAGAGTAATGGTGCTAAAGTTCTAGGAGAGGTTTCCTACGATGGTCCTAGAGGATGGATTGTTGGCAAATACCTTGGCAAGATGTTGGAAAGCCTGGTGGAGGATGCTGTTAGGATTGCAGATAGAATTGCCAAGCTTAGAGCTGATAAGGGTGACTATTCCGACCTACTAGCCTCGATATCTTGGGTTTCAAAACTGCTTATGAAATCTGTATTGCTGCGTAGCGAGCTAACAATGATACGTAAAGGCGGTCTTCTAGGCTATGTTGAGAGGCTTGTAGAGGAGAAAATCTTGCAAGAGTACCCAGTAGTTTACGTCTCAGGGTATGGTGATAGTGGAACTTTTAGAATCTTGTTTGTTGGTGGCGAAGTTAGAGGTGTGTATGCCAACATTGGCGGTAAAGAGTATGTTGGAGACGAGAGAGTCTTGAACGAGTTTGAAGGGGTTACAAGAGTTAAAGTCTATGGACTACTTGTAAAGCCTGAAGAGGTGCTACAAAGATGAGCATTAGAGTTCATAAACCGTATGTTATAGCAGAGTCTGAAGATGGTAGCCACAAATTCGTATGGCTTGGCATTGACGAGGCTGATGCAGAGAAGGGCATACTCACAAACCAGTACCTCATAGTCGATAATGGGAAGGGTCTGCTCATAGATCCTGGAGGCTATTTTGTATTTGAAAGAGTCTATAAAGCGGTTACAGAGTTTGTAGATCCGGAAAACGTTGTAGCGGTATTCTATAGCCATCAAGACCCAGATGTTGTTGGCTCGCTAAACCTTGTAGCAGAGTTCTTTCCAGGAGCTACAGTCTACATATCAGCACTTTGGACCAGATTTCTACCACACTTGGGAGTTTTAGAGGGCATTAAGATAGTGGAGATACCTGACAGAGGCTTGGAAATCTATTTAGGACATTCAAAGCTGGTAGCTATACCCGCACATTTCCTACACTCTCCAGGAAACTTCACACTATACGACCCCAAGGTAAAGGTGTTGTTCTCTGGCGACATAGGAGCAGCAGTATTCCCCAAAGGCAAATGGTATCTATTTGTCGAAAACTTTGAAGAACATGCTAAGTTTATGGAGCCATTCCACAAGAGATACCTAGCATCATCAAAAGCTCTGCATGCTTGGCTCAAAAAGATCGAGCAGTTAGACATAGAGGTTATAGCACCACAACATGGAGCCATATTTGCTGGTAAACGCTTAGTCGAAAAGTTTCTAGCATGGCTGCGCAACTTAGGCCCAATAGGCGTCGACAACATAGATGCAATCACAGGGTAGAAGGGCCTGCACGTCCAACCTATACAAAACCTTTGCCCCGCCTACTTCCACCTAGAAAACCTGCAGAACACCCTCTCAAAATCCACATGTAGCGGCAAAATGTTTGAGTTCTATAGCCGGCTTTGTAAAAGGTTCTGGTTGTGAATGCTATCCTCTACTATGTGGTGTTTGGGGAGATGACGGTTTCCAATCCACATGTCTTTGCTCCCATTCCCGTTTCTTCTTTTCAAACTCTTCTCTTGTAGCTATTGGTTTTGCCGGCACTCCAGCTACAACGGTTTCGGGAGGCACATCTCTTGTCACCACTGCTCCTGCTGCTACCACTGCTCTTCTACCTATCCTAACACCAGCTAGTATGGTTGCATTCGCCCCTATCACAGCCTCATCCTCTACAACCACTCCTTGCAGTCTACGACTTGGCGGGTAGCGATCGTTTGTGAAAACTGCTCTTGGTCCTATGAAGACGTTAGAACCTATCTTTGTTCCAGGCGGTAGATAGGCTTGCGACTGTATTACTGTTCCAGCTCCAATCTCCACTCTCCCATCGATTATAGTGCCACTACCAATCCTAACATTGTCTCCAACAACTGTCTCTTCTCTCACAAGAACATGGTGTCCAGTTTCCACCCCATTACCCATTCTAACCCTCTCATAGACTACCGTAAAGCTTCTAAGTAGACAGCCTCGACCAATAACCGCACCATCGCTCAAAGCATCTAGAACATCGTTTGAGAAACTTCCAGCCTCGAGAAGCTTTCTACGAACAGGATAGCCTACAACGACAAACCTATCCAATCGACTATCATCGCCAACTACTGTCGGCCCGAAAATCTTGACGTTAGGGCCAATAAGAACACGCTCGCCAAGCTTAACCCTACGACCAATATAGACTCCAGTAGTCGAGACACAAGCCAATCTACCAGTACACCAATCAGTATCCTACCTAGCTACACGCGCTAGAAGAGTGTAAAGCTATACACGCCCTGAACACTATTGCACAACCCTAACAAGTCACGCCAACAACGTCCTGTAAACCATAGAGGTTGTTCAGCCATGCAAGCCTTCTAGAGAATTGGGATGGGGAAAGAAAAAGGAGTGTGGGGTGGAGTTTAGTCGAAGTTTCCACGCAATTCCTATCTCAGCAGTGTTGTAAGATCTAGTGTTGCTGTCACATTTGTTAGCAAACCAGAGCCAGCAAGTATGGTCACAATTATTATTGAAACACCCCACTTGACAATCTGCCTATCTCTAAGATACGCTCCCACAAACAGGAGCACTGTCGAGATGATTAACGCTACCCATATGTCGATCAAACCCAATCACCTCCTTAAATTAGACATTTGCTCTTTTGAGAGAGTAGATGCTTGCTATCGCGATGTGACACCCTACGAGAACCATTACCAGGCCTATGGCAAGCCCTGCAAGTCTAAGCACAGGGAGCATAGATGCTGCTATAGAGTTGAAATAGTAGGCTAGTAGACCTCCAGCGACAACTAGTGTAAAGCCTGTCAGCATAAACATTGTCAATACTAGCCTTCTCTTACCAACATCCATAGCCTACTACACCACCAACAAACTGGGATTCAAGAGTGGTGTAGGTGTGTGGATGGGGTGGTTGTGTGAGAAAAAAGTGTTTGGGGGGAGCTTACTTCACCTTAACCCTCATGGGCGGCGTTTTCGGCGTTTTTAGCTCTACTATCAGCTTTTCTGTTTGTGGCGTCTTTAGCACTAGTAGTACGGGTAGTCCTGGCCCAATCTTTGTCTGTTCTTTGGTGCTAAACCATATTATGGCAGCTTCGTTTGTGTCTAGTAGGCTGCAGATTGTGTTGGTTATGCTGTTCGCTGGTACAGGCTGTATCATGCCGTCAATACTCAGTATTATCGTCTTCGTTGTTGGATCCTCGTAGACTACACCATATTTCTTAGTCACGTTTACTGAGACTGTTTTCTCGGTATAGTATGCTATTTCCAGCTCCTTAACGCTAATGTCTATCGCGTCTGTTCTGAGCATCATTGCTACACATGTTGCACCATCTTTATCCAGTGTTGTTACTAGTATCAGGTCTACCATTTTTGTCACTTCGATTTTCGTTGACGTTGCAGCTTCTAATGTCGATTCGACAATTGTGGCTGCTAACAGTGTTGCAACTATTATGGCAGTTATTAGTAGCACTCCTGTACTAACAGCTACTGGCATGTTAGCCTAGCACTACATAGGTTTCACTAAGATCTGGTGGTACTACTCTAGCTACCGTTAATGGTGCTCCAACAGGTGGCTTTACCTCAACAGTTATTTTCTCGTATGGGTTTAGCCCTGTACCCAGCGTCTGTGTTAGATCTAGCACTAGTACCCATTTCTCACCCTCTTCAATTAAATAGTCGTCATCGCCTTGATATTCTATTAGAGCTGCTTTAGCTGAGCCTGCTGCGCTAAAGGGATCTGAGCTGCTTGGATTGGTTACAGGTGTTATATCGTTGGCAGATAACACGACAACATTGTTTGCAGTGACTATCTCGATGCTTGTTCTCTTGATGTCGACTGGGCTTCTTCCACTCGCTAGTCTAAGTGGTATAGCTACGCCTATCAGCTTCTTAGCAGTCACATTGTTTTTGCCGATTACAGCTCCATCAATTTCTAATGCGCTGCTAGCTTCTTCTAAACCTCTCGCTATAACCTCTTTACTCTTCTGTGTTGTGAAGAAGCCCATGTTTAGAGCTACAAATGCTAGTGCTGCTGCTACAATCACAAACGCTATTAGCACTATTGCCGCCTCAATACCGACCATGCCCTTAACCTTCTTGTACATAGCCTTGTGTATCTTTCTACCCATGTTTATCCAGGCCATTTGTCTCACCTTCTCACGCGGCCATGTTGGGAGAGGAAAGCTGGTGTTAGGTAGGAGTGTCTGTAGCAGCGACTACCCGGCGAAAACGCTGGGTCAAAGGCTTCTAGATCTCCACGATTCTTGCCGGTCTTATGTCAAGCCGCGTGGTTGCCCTGACGCCCTGCAACCTCCTAAGACTTAGCTGCTCAGACCAGAACATCTCACAGCCTATCATGGTAGGTCCTGTGGGCAACTCATTTCAGTCCGTAAAAATGGTTCTGGGGTGAGAACCGGCTTTGCCGAGGGAGGCCGAGGATTTGATGGATGGGGTTGGGGAGGTGAAAGGTGGAAAACGT
>DQUB01000109.1 GCA_015662475.1 Pyrodictium sp. | reverse complement strand
GGTCTCCAGGTTTGGTCTCAAGACTATGAGGGGTTGCGTCTCGCGGCTTTACTGTGGCTTGTTGCTGGCTACCATAAGATGTTGAGAGAGTCTTTGGCGTATGGTTATCCGGAGAACCTGGCGTTCAACCTGACCGTTATGGGTGCAACTGGTAATAGGTTTTACACTCTCTGGTCTACAAGCATATCTTTTGCTGAGACGGACGCGTCTCTTAGAACTCTTGAAACTCTTGCTGAAGAGCTGGAAGCAGACGTCTATAAGGTGGCAAACTACGCAGCCATACTCATAGCCTCAACACTCAAGCTGTGCTCGAGGCAGATCGGAGGTAGCGTTAACGATCTATGGCAAGGAGTGAAGATGCTAGCCTACGCACTACTAACAGGGTCGAAGTACATGGTATTGGACACTCTATACCGCCTACTAAGACTGCTAGACGACCCACACACTGGTCTACGACCATCACTTGTAAACGCTGTTTTGTCAACAGCCGACACTATAGAGGTGAAAGTAGACGACATATTGCTCGAGGGTAAAGAGGAGAATCGCGAGAGAGCGGTATGGCGGGCTCTAAAGAAGCTTGTAGAGAACCTCATAACGTGAGCAGCTCCAGCCCATCCCGAAAAATACCTGCAGCGACGTAGGTGTTCGATGTAAGTGTTGTCGGGTAGAGGGGTAGAGGTTGGCATTGCATGAGCTTGCCCCACGATGCTAGGAAAAAGGTTCAAGATGCTTTTGAGCAAATCTTGGAGGAGAGCCCGTTTAGCGTCTTCGTTGCTCCTACTGGTAGTGGGAAATCTAGGGTTTTTGCTCATCGACAATCTCTCCTCAAAGAGTATAGGAAGGTTGTCCATGTTCTCCCCTTGAGGAGCCTTGTCGAGGACTTGGCTGTTGATCTTGCTTGCAGGCTTGGCAGCGATGTTGTCGGGTATCAGGCTGGCATTGAGAAGATACGCTATGTGGTTGAGGGTGGGGGAAGGTGTAGGGTTTTAAGCCCTTTGGAGGCTCGAGACTCTAGCGTGAAGGTTGTAGACCACGACGAGTACATGTTGCACCCATACACCGTAACAACATATGATAGCTACTCGCTTTCTCTCCTACTATCCCCACTACCAGAGCTCATGCTGTCACGGTATGGCCATCCAGACATGTCTATCGCTGTTGTTGGCTTGTCGCTTAACATGCTAGACGAAATACACTTGTTAGCTCCAGACACAGTCCAGGGTGTAGAGGGTGTTGAGAAGGCTAAAGCGTGGGGGTTTGTGGCAAGTGTTGTAAAGCTTGTAGAGCTTTTAGGAAGTAGAGTGGTCTATGCTACTGCTACTATCCAGCCAGAACTCGTTAGACTTGTCCAAGACATTGTGAAGGTTAGGCCAAAAGTTCTCCTCGTAGCTTCAAAGTGGGTTCGCGAGAGATACTCTAGAGTTGTTGGCGGCGTTGACTGGCTCGATGTCGAGGAGCTTGCTGGAGACGTTGTCGAGGAGTACCTAGACTCTCTCGAGACTAGAGTTGATGTTAGAGAGCCAAGCGACATAGTCTTGGAGCTTTGCAGGTTGGAGAAGAGCTCGAAGATACTATCGGTGCTAAACACTGTTGGAAGAGCTGTACAAGTCTACAATGCTGTAAAGAGGGTCTGCGAAGAACATGGTTACCAGGTGCTGCTCGTCCACGGCAGAATGTCTCAGCTCCATCGAGCACACATAGTGTCCAAAATCTCCGAGAACAAGCGTAGAATGGTGCTGGTCGCTACACAGGTTGTTGAGGCTGGTTTAGACCTTGACTTCGACGTTCTCGTAACCGATGTTGCACCACTAGACTCTCTAGTACAGCGTACAGGAAGAATACTAAGACACAGGATCAACGGCAGAGAGGGGCTCGTAGTAGTCTCTGTAAGCGGGAACGCTATCTCCTCCTGCAAGACCATATACGGAGTAGACTGTGAAAGGCTGGCAAAAGAGTTGAAAGAAGAGCTTGTCGATGCGTGCAAGGGTAGGGTCGACTGGAGATTCTCACATCCAGAGAAGTGTACAGCTTACAAACTCTTACTCAAGCCAATAGAGGATGTAGATAGGCTGCGAGAGAGAGTGGTCGGGCACTATGGGAACATTTTCGAGCTACTCTATACACGGTATGGCCGTCTCGAAGAGAGGATAAGGGTCTTTGAAACCCTTTTCCAAGGTAGCGTTGTTAGAGATGCTGTGCGGGTGCCATTGCTGGTAAAGTGGAGGGGTATGAGGGATATTGTGGAGGCTCCTCTCTGGCTCGCTAAAAAGCTTGCTGATAGTGGGGAGATTGTGGATAGGCTTGTGGTAGAGGTTGTCGATGTGGATTCTGGAGAGAGTTTAGAGCTACAGCTACCCTGTAACCCCGCCATGTTTGTAGAGGGTTTGGAGAAGAGGCCACTATCCATGCTTAGAAAGGTGGTGCAGAGTATTAGGAGCGGGCTTGGAGACAAGTTCTCCAAGCCTTATGTCCGCGTGGTTGGGCTCAAACTTGCGGAAAACGTGTATGATGGTGAGCTAGGTCTTGTCTAGACTACTGTCATATAGAGGCGAGGGTGTTGAAGAACTTCTAGCCAGCCATCTAGCAGAAGTAGGTTACCACGCCTACGTCCTAGCCTCAAAACGCGAGGCAACAGTAAGACTAGCAGCTCTACTAGCAGGCTTGCTACACGATATAGGAAAGGCGCTCGACATGTACCAAGACTGTATGCTGAAAACCGAGAAAGGATGCTCCTACCTAGCACACGAAATCTTCTCAGCAATAATGTCGGCGGAGATACTGGGAAATCTCCCAGAAGATATACCCTTAGAAGCTAGATGTTACGCACTACAAGCCATACTATTCCACCACCAAGCCCTAGGAAACCCTCTAAACAGAATAGGAGAGCTAGCAAAAAGACTCGCTAGGCAGAAAACAAGAGCAACATTTAGCGGCAAAAGAGCCAAACAGCTAACAGCCGAACTACTAGAAGCAGTAAGCCTACTAGAACAGAGACAGGCAATACCACAAAACATTCTGGAAACAATCAGGGCAACAGTACAAAACATAGACTGGAACAGGGTAGCAGTCAACATAAACAGTCTCCTAGAAGCAGGAATAGCAACAATAACCAGACTCGCACAACAACAGCTAGAAGAGGCTAGAAAGCCGTTCAAAAAGCTTCTAGAGGAGACCAAGACGATATTCTCTTCAAAACTTGTAACAGGCGTACTGATAATGGCGGACATCTACACAGCAGGTAGGAGGAGAGCAAAAGAAAAACAACCACTACACAAACACCTAGAAAAGTACATCAAACACCTACACACCCAATGCACCCGCCCCCCTTAACACTGTTGTTTCAGATTCTACCGTAAGCGTGAGCCCATGGGCGATCGATACTCTCTACACGCTACCTCCCCCAACACCGTTAATACTATGGTTTTGCTGTGCCTCATTCTACCATCTATCTACTAGTATTTTTGCTGCTGGTGTTGGTTGTGGTTTTGTTGGTCTTCCATCTAGCTTTACCAGCTTCTGTTCTGCTAGTGTTTGCAGCTGCCTTCTTACTGTTGACTCGTCTTTTCCTAGCTTCTTTGCTAGCTGTTCTATGGTTTGTCCTGGCTCTCTCACTATGAGTTCTAGTAGTTGTCTTTTTGCACCTAGCTCTGGCATTTTGAATAGCTCTACAACCTCTCTAGGTATCTCTACTCTCACGCCCCTATCTTCTGTGTCAAGCTCAACCACTATCTTCTCCTTAACCTCCTCTGGAAGGGCTAGTGCTGCTGTGTAAAGGCCTAGCACTATCACCCTCATGCCCCCTGAGAGTAGGAGTGTTACTCTCTCGTATTCTCTCGCCAATTTTGTGAGCAGTTTTTTCGCTTCCACAGCTAGTGTTGTGAAATCGTAGACTTTTTCTCCAAGCGCATAGAGTTCTACTCTTGCATCCACTTTGCCTGCTATGTCTGCAACGTACTTGTAAGCTGAAAGCGTTTTCTCTGTTGGTGTTGCTGTCACCAATACTACTAGGTCTCCACCCCCAATACCGTGTCTAATTATTGCTCTAACAACAAACTTTTCATCAAAACCAAAACTTGCAACAAGTGCTCTCCCCAAGAAGCCGCCCCCATTGAGCACCTGCTTTGCTACACTCTCGTATAAGCGTGTTTCACAGTGCATTATACATGCACTTTTTGGTTTTGCGTGTATCTTCAACATGCAAGTAACAGTTAAATAGTTGTTGTCAAGACGTTCTACTCTGGCATAGCACACCAGACCGAGACGAGTCACAGGTGAAGCTGTTGGAAAGGCAGCAGTTGGAGCAACTGCTAGTGTTTTGAGGTGAGAGTCTTGGTCTTACCACGCGATGTTAGAGCTGGTGCTCAAAACGAGTTTGCAAGCGCTATCGAGGATTCGCCATTTGCTGTTTTCGTTGCACCTACTGGTGCTGGTAAATCGAGACTCTACGCCTATGAGGGTGTTTATGGGGAGAGGGTTGTCCACGTGTTGCCACTTAGAAGCATTGCCGCTGACTTGGTTGTAGACCTAGCTTGTGGTCTTGGTGGCTCCACTGTTGGGTTTCAGACTGGAATTTCGAGTATTGGGTTTAAGCGTGTTGGCAGTAGATGTGTTCCTGCACCCTCTGTTGGAGCTGGTGGTGAGAGTGTTAGCTCTAACCTTTACATGTTGAGCCCCTACACTGTTACAACCTATGATTGTTATTCGCTATCACTTCTACTAGCTCCACTCCCTGAGATAGTGTTCTCTAGGTATTGTCACCCAGATGTTTCAATGGCTATTCTAAGCCTATCCATAAACCTGTTTGACGAGGTGCACTTGCTAGCCTCTGACACTCAAAACTGCGCTTACGAGAGTGAAAGTGCTAAGATCTGGGCTTTTATAGCGAGTGTTGCTAGAATGTCAGGTTTTCTTGGGGGTAGAGTAGCCTATCTAACAGCTACTGCTAGACCAGAGCTCATAGGTGTTCTAGCGTCTTTGGCTTCAAGAGACGGGCATCTTAGGCCAAAGGTTGTGCTGGTGGCATCTAGCCATGTCTATGAAAGATATGCAGATGTTCTAGGGAGAGACAGGATAGTGTTCTTCAACGTTGAGAAGACAGCTTCAAGTATTGTTGAAGACTATTTCTCCACGCTAGAGACTAGAGTTGTAGATGCAGACCCTGACATCCTCGTCGAAAAACTCTGTAGAGGTGGTGTTGAGAAGATCTTAGCTGTGCTGAACACTGTTGAGAGAGCAGTCAACGTGTATCAAAGAGCGAAAAGAGCGTGCTATTTGCACGATGTCGTGATCGTTCATAGTAGAATGTCTCAACCACACATAGTCGAAACATTATCGAGAGCTGCTAGGTCCAAGAGGGTCGTCCTAGTTGCCACACAGGTTGTTGAGGCTGGTTTAGACCTTGACTTCGACGCTCTCGTCGCCGATGTTGCACCACTAGACTCTCTAGTACAGCGTACAGGAAGAATACTAAGACACAAGATCAGCGGCAGAGAGGGGCTCATAGTG
>DQUB01000083.1 GCA_015662475.1 Pyrodictium sp. | reverse complement strand
TGCCCATAGCTTACCGCTTTATAGCTGAAATACTGGCCACTAGGATCTGCAACATATAAGGCTGGCCCTCTACTATCTACACCTCCAATTATGATAGCTACACCGAAAGGTCTTACACCAGCATGCTGTGTGTACAGTTGCATCACATCACATATTTGTCTTATAAGGTATTCGACCGGTATTGGCTCGCCATAAGCAAACTTGTGTTCAACAGCCAATAGTCTAGCATAGTCTATCAAAACTCTACCATCACTACCAAATCCTACAAAACCAGCACCAATATGCTCATCAACCTTGTACACTTTCTCGATATGTTCTATGTCCATCAATGGCATACCCTTTCTCTTCTCTGCAGCAATTACAACACCCTCTTTCACTCTCACACCAACAGTTGTCCAACCTCTCTTAACAGCCTCAAACGCATACTCTACCTGGAACAGCCTACCATCTGGTGAAAACATTGCTGTAGTCCGATCATACCCCATCATAGCAGGTGGAGCCGGAAACGTCAACCCACCATCCGCCTCCACAACACCCCTCAGCGTTTACAGCGTAAAGTCTTTGACGCTACCAAAAACTGTTAATCTCCAAAAGACTCGTAACCAGAATTGGGGTCTATGATGACGAGTCCGAAAACCGAGTAATAATGACGAATCTTCTCGCCACTGAGACCCCACTAGGGGCTCGGCAATGGGACCTCGTCGTCACAGCTCTGCACGAAGGGCGCGCTCCTCACAGCCCCAACATGTGTTAGAGGGAAGCCGCTCAAGAGAGTTTTGGGATTTTGACTTGCAAGCTTCAAAATAGTTTGCTACGAAGCCAATTCAAAAACCTATTCGTTCTACTTCTAAGACATCTTTTTGTAGGCTTTATCCCAGCTTTAACAAGATGTACGTAGATGAGAGCAGCATAAACAGCATCAGCTAATGGATCGTGGAACTTTCGTTTAACAGGTTCTAGTCTTAGCAGGCCCTTGACAGCGTCTTCTAGCGTAAGTTTATGATGTGTCATTACAAATCTTTTGCCCCAAGTCGTTGACAACAACATTTCCAATACATCGAAATAGCATAGTCTAATGTCGACACCTATTCTACGTGCTTCCTCCCCCAAAACACAAGCATCATAGGACGTATATGTAACCATGATTTTGTCTTCCAAAAGGCTGAACAAGAGCTTAAGCCTCTCTACCCTAATATGCTCAGTTTTATAAACTCCTGTGTAGCCATGTATGAGTGCACTTTCACCAGAAGTTTCTACAGGCACATCTATTATGATCGCTCTACCATAATCTATTTGCAGATCATCAGTTATTGGTACAAGAGCTACAGACACTATCTGTGCCTTCCTAGGATTTAACGATGTAGCCTCTACGTCTACTGCAACAAGCTTCAAAGCTGTCACCCATAATGCAACTGGATATAGTCAATCAGACGTTCTGCTGTACGGAAAGCCGCTTTCAACATCTGTAGTTCGCCACCTGTAAGCTCTGATGTCGTAACTTTTCTTCTACCTTTAACGGCTTGGAACCATATGGCATATCTAAGGAGTGTTACGTAGGCTTCTCTAACGTCAACACCTAGATCTCGAGGTATAACATTCTTCTCGACTAGAGCGTTCAAACGGTCAAGTGTATGTGTATACCTGGTAATGTTTTCCACCATAGCAACGCCTTTAACCGTCATAACTATCGGTGCAAGACCTCTAACTTTGATGTCGAACTGTTTTTGAAGTCTTCCAAATGCTCCTAAAGGAGGTCTAAACATTAACATCATTCTAACTATTGGTCTCCTATTATGCGATGCATATTTTGCTATAGTCTCCCTAACCGTTTTTGCAAAGTCCTCTTTCCCCCATACCGTATCAGCGTCAAACAATAGTGATAACAGTATTATACTCTCTTCGTTTTGACCAATACTTCTAACAAGTTTTTCTACCTCACTATCAATTTCTTTTAAACTGTATAAGAGCTTCTTCGCAGTATACCCTTTCTCGCAGCCTGGAAAGCCTATCCTGTCCAGCATATCTTCAACCATTTCAGCAAATTCTCTCGCACGAGACTCGCTTAGTTCTGCATAGATAAGCATTGTATCTCTATCGGTTACAAGAAACTGTTCGTATCTACCCCCACTGCCAAGAACCAAGTAGGCTGCTTTGTCTGGATCAATATTCAATTTCTTAGCAGCAATACTAGCTACACGTTCAATTAGGGTGCGATATACTGTTGTTGTCATTCGAGTAAGTGTGATTGGGTCTGGAATTTCTTGTGGGTCAATAAACTTTGACGCATCACGACGCACACGCTCAACAAAATCCCTATACACTCTTGATAGCTCTTCAACACTGCTAGAAGACCTTATGCGCCTCACATAGTATAGGTGGTATGGACCATAGATGTAAGCTATATCGCGGACAGTTACAACACCAACAAGTTTTTCAGATGCATCAACAACTACCAGATGCTTTATGTTGTGGAGCATCATCTTATAGACTGCTTCAAGGCAGGAGGCTTCAGAACTTACAGTTACCAAACTTTTACTCATATACTGTGCAATAGGCTTAGAAAGATCACCACCGCTAGCCACAAGTTTTCGCAAATCTGTATCAGTGAATATACCCACTGGTTTTTCGCCATCAACAATAACAACAGAAGATACACCATGTCTTGCCATAATCTTTACAGCATCAATAACCGACACAGTGGGAGGCACTGTTATAGGACTTCTCTTAATAAGCCTACCAACACGACACTCTTCTTCCATAATGGCTGGAGGTGCCAACCTTATACCAGTCACACACCTTTCGTCAATCTCTAGAACTATGCTTTCCTCCAACGCCTCTACATGCTCGCCAATGCGATACTCGCCAAACGTAAGTTCTTCACCATCTATTCTTAGCCTACCTCTATAAACCACGTAGAGCGCCCTTCGACTTCTCTTTTCACCACGTTTTAGAAGAACCACTTTCGTGCAAGAAAGAAGACGCTCTATATCGTGTTGGGAGAGGTGGGGAAAAACTTTTGATTGGAGAAAAACTTGTAGGTCTAGCAAACCCGTCCCAGATGTCTAGAAGAGGTTTAAGGCTTCCTAATATCTTCTACCAGCTTTTGAACATGTTTTGGCGGTGGTGGCGTTAATAAAGACACTATTATCGTTACTATGAGGTTTACGAAGAACCCTACCACACCCCATGCAATACTACCTATCTTACTACCTAGCACTTCTACTGGCTTGATGAAGCCAAGCTCTACACCTATGACATATGGTAGTGTTACTGCAAGCCCGACAAACATGCCTATGATTGCTGCCTCTTTCGTTGTCCTCTTCCAGAAAATGCCTAGTATTATTGCTGGTGAAAGTGTTGCTGCTGCGAAAGCAAATGCCCAGCCAACAGTCTTTGCAACGTAAGCGCCTATCACTGGATTAGTTATCTGCAGATATGCTATGATGCCAGCAACAATAGCTATTATCACCATTGCTATTCTTGCAACTCTCACTTCTTCCTTCTCAGTAGCCTCTGGCTTTATCAAAGTCTTGTAGAAGTCGTGTGTAGCAGCTGTAGTCATGGCGAGAATCAGCCCATCAGCTGTTGATAGTGCTGCTGATAGACCGCCTACAGCTACAAATGCTGCTACAAGTGCGCCTAAACCATACATGTCGGGCAAACCTAATACTATAATGTCCTTGTGTACGAATAGCTCCTTTGGATACTGGAATATGCCATCGCCGTTCAGATCTTTAACGCCCACTAGACCAGTCACCATCCACTTTCTCACCCAAGCCTCTTTCATGAGAGCCTCTTTGACAACCTCTATTGGTTGGCCATTAAGTGGCATAGCTACTGCATATAGGTCCTGAAGTATTTTGTAGCTTGCTAGTGCAGCATAGACTGGTGCTGTCAGGTATAGTAGGCCTATGAAGAGTAGGCTCCAAGCAACACTCATTCTAGCCTGTCTAACATCTGGAACAGTGTAAAATCTCATCAGTATATGTGGTAGTCCTAGCGTACCAAACATAAGCCCTGCCGTGGTCAAAAGCCAGTTTAGCTCACCACTACCCTTACCAATGCCTCTAACGAACGGCTCTGTCCACGTATGGCCTTCAAGCACGTTAAGTTGCTTATACAATCTATCCACTTCGCCAACTATAGAGCCATAAGCTATGTGGGGTATTGGGTTCCAGAGCCCCAGCATCGCACCCACCAACACTATTGGGAGCCAATACGCTGTAATCAACACTATATACTGGGCTACTTGTGTCCATGTAATGCTCTTCATACCGCCAAAGCTACTGTAGAGGAGTACTAGCAGAGGCGCTATCAACGCACCAATCGACTTTTCAACGCCAAAGACCCTGGACAACACAACACCCACTGCTGCCAACTGACCGGTTAGATAGGTTAGCGATACAACATAGGTCATTACAACAGCTACTAGACGTGCAATCTTGCTATAGTATCTATCTTCGAAGAAGTCTGGAATCGTGTATTTGCCGTATTTTCGGAGGAATGGGGCTATGAGCATCGCCAACAATACATAGCTAAGGCTCCACCCTAGCAAGAATGGCCCAGCATCATAGCCAAGTAGCGCAACAGCACCTGCCATAGAGACAAAGCTTGCACCACTCATCCAGTCAGCAGCTGTCGCCATGCCGTTCCTTATAGCTGAAACTCTGCGACCTGCAACGTAGAATTCTTCAACGGTCTCTGCCTTCATTTTGACAGCTATTCCTATGTATACCAAGAGAGTTGCAACTACAAACCCAATACCCACAACATCGATCATGGCCTATCACCTTCCACTTTCACGGTTTTTGTAGAATTTTTTGTCAACATAGTTGTTCATGACTAGAGCATATAGAAATGCCAGGATTATGCCTATGCTAATGCTTCCCTGAATCAACCACCAGTTTAACGGTGCACCATTTACAACTATCTTGTGCAGCTGTGGCGCAAATGCATGAACAACATAGGTCACTATAAACCATGCTATAGTGAATATCGATGTTATTGTTAAAACAGTCCTCCAGTATAGCCGTTCGATTTTGTCAGCCACCATACCATCCCCCTTCCAGGAACAAATGAGTAAGCAATGTAGCTAACATTATAAAGATTTCTGCTATTGTTTAACAGTTTAGAAGATTACTGTTTCTCAAAATACTATTAATATGTTGTAGAATGTTATGTGCCAACATTGAACACTCGAAGAATAGGGTCGAGAATGTAGGGTGTTGGATCAAAAATTACACGTTTTAGCTCATCTAGAGAAACGACTGGAACACCCTCAACAACACGTTTAGCTCCACGTTTCAGAACTACTATTGGCAATAAGTACTTTGGAGGCTTCAACTTGCTCAAACTATGCCATTCTCTCGATAGTCTTGCTGCAGCTTTAGCCACCTTTTTAGCTGTAACAACAAGACGTTGAGGAGGTATTTTGCCAGCTACACATGCTACCACGAATCCAACTTGCCGTCCACGTGCTCTCAAAATCTTGCCAGGAGAAGCCAGTATGTCTACACCTGCAAGGACACCCCGCACATCCTCAACATCATAACCATTATCACGGAAAATCGATGTAACCATCTCAACAAGATCCGCACTAGCCTCTACATGGACTGTAAAGCAAACTCTACCTTTAGAATCGACAAAGACTATACCACGTAGCTCAAGCTGGTTTAATGCTTCCTCAAGCTCTGATGGGGTTAAACGTAGTGTTGAAAGTAGTTGAGACCTACTAATACAGGTAGCACGCCCCTCAAGCACTTTCTCGAAAAACCATAGCAGTTTGCGAGTAGCAGAGGAGCCCATCAGATCCCCAACAAATTAGACAAGTATAGAGACTAAATCTCAACTTATACAGTCTAGACACTACGTTGTAAAAACAAAACGTTTATTCTTGCCTACCCAAACCAATTTTATTAACGGCCGAAGGGGGCACGGGCCCCTCACTCCCCCGTTTGGGGGTGGATGAGGAGGGCCTGCGCGCCGGGACCAACAATTCTAATTCTCCACCAACATTTCGACATTGATTGTAGTGGAGTGGCCTCTAATCATACTTCTACAACAATAATAGGTTTGTCATAGTTTAACTATGAACTTTACATTGAAAATTGAAATGCATCATT
>DQUB01000051.1 GCA_015662475.1 Pyrodictium sp. | reverse complement strand
TCCGAATCTAAAACAACAGAATTGAAAGTACTCCTATAGATTTTAACCTTAGACACAACCCCACACCCCAGGAATCTAAAACAACAGAATTGAAAGTTCGGGTACAGCAGAAGGTTTGGGAATCTAAAACAACAGAATTGTCGGTTGACATGTCGATAATATATTCACCCTAATCAGAATCTAAAACAATGGGATTGGGAGAGGGACGGATATAACGCTGTCGTGAAGGGTCTTGGGACTCCCAATCTAAGACAGCAGTTTAAGGAAAAGCTTGTAAATTTTATAAATCTCTTGGGGTGGTCTATGAACGCGAATTTGAATTTTTGATGCTGGCATGGTGTTGTGCTGGACTATGGTGTTGGGACTTTTTGGTGAAATGCTTGTGTGGGGTTGGATAGCATGTCAACTTTCCCGTTGAGTCTTGGAGCGTGCTCTTCAAGCTTGGAGGTCTCTTCGAACGTGTTTTTTTCTGCATTTTCTTTAGGATTTTTGGCATGCCGTTTGGGTCTGAAAAACTTATGTTGAACTTTCTTCGAGGCCTTTTGCCCATGTCTCAGCTTCATCTCTAAGTTCTACTCTATGCTTTTGATACTGTTTTTCGCGATGACGTCTCTAGGACGGCGTTTATGGTTGCTAGACGTGTGTTGGGTTCTTCTACGGGGGTTTTGCTAGTTTTTAGCAGCATCTTCTTTGGGGAAAATGTTTTGTTTTCGTAGTATTTGTTGTGTTGTCCTTTTTGTCCTAGCAGTATTTGTATTCTTCGCAGCATATCTTCTTCATTACTATTGCGTCTTTGTCTAGTATTGGGCTTTCAGAGATTATGATTGCGTGTATGCCTGCTTCTTTGTAGGCTTCGCAAACGTGTTTGAATTCTGGCCCGTATTCTGTCTCGTTTAGAGTGTGGTGTTCTCTTTCGCCGCCTTTGCCATACTCTATTCTTGAGAAGTGGGTGTGTAGTGGTTTTAGTGCTTCGCTTCCAAGCTCTTTCTCCAACTTTTCGATGACCTTTAGCACATCGTCTTTGGAGAGTATGAATTGTCCTTCGTATCGTGCGTAGAGGTGTGCCCAGTCGACTGTTGGTCTACACATTTCTAGTTGGCTGCAGATTGTTATTATCTCGTCTACGTCTCCCACCTGGCTGGTCTTTCCCGTTGTTTCTGGTGCAATCCAAACACCCTTTATACCCTCTTGCTTCATCCACTCAACAACGTGTTTTAGAGCATCGACAACTCTTTTAACTGCCTCTTCTCTAGAGCTGTTGCCCTTGTAGTAGCCTGGGTGGAAGACTACAGCGTAGGCGCCCATCCACCAAGCTGCCTGTATGGCTGCTTTGAGTCTCTCTATGCTCTTCTCAACAGTCTCTTTCTCGGGGGAGGATAGGTTGATGTAGTATGGGGCGTGCATAGACAGTACTACGTTGTACTTGTTGGCCATAGCCTTTATCTCCATTGCCTTCTTCTGGCTAATCCTTACACCCCTAACAGCCTCATACTCTAGAGCATCTAGTCCCTCCTCAACAGCAATATACTCTATCGCTCTAACATAATCGGCTTTTTTGAGATCAACAGGTTTACCCGCAGGACCAAAACGCAGCCTTCCAGGCATATGTCGGCCCCCACAAGATATCTCAAAAGGCGAAGGACAGTTTATAGCTCATGGGCCTTAGAAGTTGAAGGAGGGGTTAGAGGAGAGCCTCTATGGTCATAGCGAGACTTCGCCCCTACACATCAAAACTTCTAACCCCAGTTGCAGAGAGACTAGCAGTGCTCCCAGCTTGGGTGTACACGGTAGCCGGTTTAACAGCATCGATAGCATACCTTGTGGCTTGCCACGCTAGACAGTTTCTCTCCGCAACACTCCTACTACTAGCAAGCGGTCTTCTAGACGCGGTCGATGGGAGTGTTGCTCGTGTTAGAAAAGAGGCTTCACCTCGTGGAGCTCTTCTAGACTCTGTGGTGGATAGGCTAGAGGATGCCATCTATGCATATGGCCTTCTACTTCTAGGCCTACCACAACCACTAGTCTACCTACTACTCACCCTATCACTGCTATTCAGCTATGTGAGAGCACGCTACGAATCACTGGCTAAACATAGTCTTGAAGGTGTAGGGTTGATGGAGAGAGGCGAGAGAATCGCTGCAATCGCAGCAGTAGTGTTGCTGGCAGAGACAAGCCCCCAACTATCAACACTACTACTAGCAGTGGTTGATGCTGCTATAGCGGTTGGGCTTGTGTGGAGATTTGCTGTAGCCTATAGAAGTTTGCCAGGCCATGGTGAAACCTAGGGGGAAGGTGTTGGGTGGGGCTAGTAGAGGACTGAGATTATCGACCCTGAGCCTCCATGGAATGTGCCTCTAATGTTTATCTTATAGCCGCACTTGGGGCAACGGTTGTCCTTTGTGAGCCTCCAAGCTGTTATTGTGAACCCATGCCTCTCTATAACCATGTAGCCGCATCTCGGACAATAAGTGTTCTCTAGCGGGTGCCCCCAAACATTGCCTATGTAGACGTATTCTAGCCCTTCATCCCTAGCTACTTTGGCAAGCTTTTCCAGGGTTTCAACAGGTGTTGGGGGTAGGTCTAGAAGGTTGTAGTCTGGGTGGAAGCGTAGTAGGTGGAAGGGGGTTTCTGGGCCTAGATGCTCTACAATCCATTTTGCAAGCCTCCTTATATCCTCCACCTTATCGCCATGTTCTGGCACTACAAGGTTTGTCACCTCTATAAACCACTTCTTCTCCTTCATAGCCTCAAGAGCTTGGAATATTGGTGTTGGGTCTGGAACACCCATAAACTTCCTATAGAAGTCCTTGTTGCCACCACCTTTGAAGTCCACTGTTGCTGCATCCATGTATGGTGAGAGCATGTCGACTGCTTCTGGTGTTATGTAGCCATTTGTCACCATCATGTTGTAGAGTCCTTCTCTCTTTGCAAGCTTTGCAACATCCAACATGTACTCGAAAAAGACTGTTGGCTCATTATAAGTGTAGGCCATCCCTTCAGCTCCATAGGCTTTCGCTGTTCTAACAGTCTCTTCTGGAGGCACATACTTGCCATACAAGCCTCTTTCAAGCCTTGATTGGCTTATCTCCCAGTTCTGGCAAAACCTACAGTAGAAGTTGCATCCAACAGTACTTATCGAAAAAACACTGCTTCCAGGCTCGAAATGGTACATTGGCTTCTTCTCTATAGGATCAACATTCATTGCAGTCAATAGGCCATAGACAAGCGTGTAGAGTTTACCACCAACATTCTTCCTAACACCACACACTCCATAACGGTCTGGTGCAACAACACAACGTCTACCACACAAACAACATTCCACGTACCCAGGCCTATCCTTCACAGGCTTCCAAAGCAAAGCTTCTCTAACATAGGGCTTCTCCGACCCTCTATCCCTCCACACCATCATGGACAGCGCATCCCAACACTATTACTCATATTGTAACGTCTTAATTAAATTAGTTGGAATGGTCTTGACAGGCGAGCATAGCTTCTCCGTTAAACTATTCAACAGCTAGTACACTATTATCCTCGTGGCTGAAGAGGCGTGAGTAGACAACTATTATCAATACCCTACAACATGTTTGTAGGTGCTAGAGGGCAGAGGGTGGGCATGGACGCCTATTTCTGGGAATATGTTTCTGATCCCTTCCACCGCCTACTCATGGTTAGAAGAGCTGAATTGCTCTCACTAGAGCCTCTAGGCTTGCAGCTTCCAAGACGCATAGACCACCTCAAACAGCTGGACGATGTTAGGAGTCTGGCATCATCGCCGCCGGAAACCTCGAATAGAAGGCCAAGTCTATGGCGCCGCTTGCTATCCCTCATCATACCACCACTACTAGTCGAAGAGGGGGTGGGAGGTGGTCGTGAGGGCGAGAAAATGTTTGCATGGGCTCTAGCATTGGAGCTCACTAGAATGGAGCTAGAACCTTCTGGCGAAATACTCTGGTACAATCTCGAAGTCGACGAGAACTGTAGACCGTTAAACGACAAGCTCTACGCTACACTCTACAGACGCGATGGGAGGTTTAGAGAGCATCTCACAACGTTGTTGTGTAGGGAGAAACGCTAGACGCTTAGTTTAAGAGAGGTAGGGTTACAGCCTTCCAAGACAGAGCCTATGCGATTGCCCGCGAGTCTGGCTGTGAGGGCGGGAAGTTGGCTGATCTCAAAAAGTTTCTCGTTAGAAGACTAATCACGTTCATACCAACTCTCATTGGAGCAACATTTCTAGTCTTCCTAGTAGCTGTAGTTGTTCCAGCTGATCCAGCACGTTTATGGGCTGGTGGAGAGAAAGCTGATCCACGTGTTGTAGAGCTTCTACGCAAAGAGTACCACTTAGACGAGCCGATATGGGTGCAATACTACTACTTCATGGTCAACCTGATAACGAATAGGATGGTTAGCCCTGTAACCCACGAAAATGTTTGGAGCACGATACTGGAGAGACTACCAGTAACACTCCAGCTAGCCCTCTTCTCTTTCACACTAGTTGTAGCTGTGGGCGTGCCTTTAGGAATCATAGCTGCTCTCAAAAGGGACACCATAGTAGATTACCTGATTAGAGCCTTTGCAGCCATAGGAATGTCCATGCCAATCTTCTGGTTTGCATACATACTAATATTCGTCTTCTACACGAATCTCGGCTGGACAACACTTGCAGGCAACCCTACACCTGCAAAAACGATAACAGGTCTCCCAATACTGGACGCTATACTTCTTGGAGATTGGAGGACTGTTTGCCAGATAGTGGAGAGGTTTTGGCTACCATCTCTCGTACTAGCATGGCCCTCCATAGGGTTTGTTGCTAGACTTGTTCGCAACAGCTTCCTAGACGCTATGAGTGCAGACTTTGTAGAGTACATCATTGCGAGAGGGCTCCCAAAAACCACGCTCTACAAGCACGTACTTAGAAACGCTCTTGTCCCCGTAGTCACCGTCTTAGGTTTGATATTTGGTGGGCTGCTTGCTGGAGCCCCGATAACCGAAACAATATTCGCTCTACCTGGAATAGGCATGCTCATGATACAGAGTATACAAAACTACGACTATCTAACGCTTATCGGTGGAGTCTTTTTCATAGGCTTAATCTACCTCACAATAAACCTTGTAGTAGACATACTCTACGCCATCATAGACCCGAGGATAAGGTATTAGGGTGCTAGGCTTTGGAGACCCTTAGAGACAAAGTGTATGAGAAAAACATCCTTGACAGGCTAGCAGACATGCTGGTTGACGGTATTGCATCGGTTATCGAAAAATTTAGACCTGGTTGGAGAGCTAGAAACGAGGCTAAGCTCGACGAGTATAGGCTGATGCTCTACACGTTGAACCGATCTCCACCGGGACTGATTGGTCTAATGCTAATAATCGGCTTCGTATTTACAGCCGTGTTTGGGCCTCTAATAGCGCCACTCTCCTACGATACTCCGCTAGTCTTTTGCAACTATGAAAAAGCATACCTAGCTGCACCAGGTACAACCATAGTTGTTCCTCAAGACTGTAACAGTTGTAGTACTGTTGAAGAGTGTCTCGAACTTGGCATACCACCTGGCAAGTACACGCTAGTGTTTGGAGCAGACGATTATGGCCGTGATCTCTACAGTAGGCTGCTCTATGGCGCTAGAACATCCTTTATAGTCACTGTGTTGACCATGGCTGTTGGCCCGCTAATAGGCATACTATTGGGCCTTGTTGCAGGCTACTATGGCGGTATTGTAGACGAGATTATCATGAGGATAACCGATATCTTCCTCGCCTTTCCAGGCCTCATACTAGCAATAGCATTCTCAGCAGTTCTACCGTATCGTATCAGCGACATACTGCAGGAGAATGTTGTGCTAAGAGACTTTCTATTGTGGCTCTTCGCAGTCAAACCTGAACACGCTCCATCACTCGCATACCTTGTCTCTGTAGTGATAGCATTGTGGATTGTGTGGTGGCCAGGCTACGCAAGACTTGTTCGTGGTGCGGTGTTGTCGGCTAGAGAAGCAACATTTGTTGAAGCTGCTAGAGCTCTAGGCGTACCTGTTAGAAGGATACTGTTCAAACACATACTACCTCAGCCAACCGTGTCAGGGCCATTGATAGCCTATCTAACCACAGACATGGGCACAGTCATCCTTGTCGAGGCTGGTCTAAGCTTTCTAGGTGTAGGCGCAGTACCTCCACTAGCTGATTGGGGTAGAATGATCTATGATGGAGCACGCTACTTCCCAAACGCATGGTGGCTTGTCTTCTACCCTGGACTAGCCATCTTCCTAACAACACTAGGCTTCTACCTGTTCGGAGACACGTTGAGAGACATTCTAGACCCTAAGACGAGGAGAAGGATTAGGTTTAAGGTTAAGAGGGGTGTTGCGGTTTGACTGGTCGAGACCCTATAATCGTTGTTAGAGACCTTCACGTCTACTTCTACACCCACGCTGGTATTGTGAGAGCGGTGGATGGCATTAGCTTCACAGTCTATAGAGGTGAAACATTCTGCTTAGTCGGAGAAACTGGTTGTGGTAAATCGGTTACTGCCAAGGCTCTAGCACGCATAGTGCCACCACCAGGCAAGATTGTGAAGGGGGAGATCATATTCTATCCTGAACCTGGCAAGCCTATAGACGTTACAAAGCTTGGCGAGAAAGAGCTTGAAAGGATACGTGGTAGGCTGATAGCCTACGTGTTTCAAGATCCAAGTGCAGCTTTAGACCCACTCTACACTGTTGGCTACCAGCTTGCAGAGACAGTGAAACACCATGGGATTGTCAAGAGTTTTAAAGAGGGTTTCCAGCTTGCTGCAAAACTCTTTAGAAAGGTGTTGATGCCAGATGCAGATGAGCGTGTAAAAGCATATCCTCACGAGCTTAGTGGTGGTATGAAGCAGCGGAGCGTGATAGCTATATCGCTTTCGACAGAGCCAAAACTGTTGATAGCTGATGAGCCTACAACAGCACTAGACGTTACTGTTCAGGCGCAGGTAATGGATGTGCTCAAGAGGTTGAAGGAGGAGAAAAACCTAACCCTGATACTCATAACACACAACATGGGGCTTGTCGCTGAAATGTGTGATCGTGTAGCGGTAATGTATGCTGGGAAGATTGTTGAGGAAGCACCAGTAGATGAGCTGTTCAAACAACCGTTACACCCGTACACCAAGATGCTATTGCAAGCAGTTCCCGATCCAAGTAGGAGGGTGGAGAGGCTAGAATCGATACCAGGTAGTGTTCCAAACCCTCTCAACCTACCACCTGGCTGTCGATTCCACCCAAGATGCCCACACGCCTTGAAAAGGTGTAGAGAGGAAGAGCCTCCCGAGGTATACGTGAGCCCTAGTCACCGTGTTGTATGCTGGCTTTATGCTGGTGGAAGGCGAGGGTGAGTATTTTTGGCAGGTAAAATCCCATTTGCTTCTGAAGGCCAGCCACTACTCGTGGTCGAGGATTTGAAGAAGTACTTTCCCGTTAGAGGCCTCTTCTTCACGAGAGGATGGGTAAGAGCTGTTGATGGTGTAACATTTGCGATTCCTAAAGGCAAGACTCTCGGTCTTGTGGGAGAAAGTGGTTCTGGAAAGACGACAGTTGGTAGGCTTGTCCTCCGCCTTCTAAAGCCTACTAGTGGCCGTATAATTTTTGACGGGAAGGACATTACGTGGCTGAGTGAAAGGAAGTTGAAGTGGTTTCGTCGTCGAGCCCAAATCGTGTTCCAAGACCCATACATGAGCTTAAACCCTAGAATGACCGTCTACGAGATACTATTGGAGCCTCTTAAGGTGCACAAGATCGACGTGGAGAACCCACGCGAGTACATAGTGAAGCTGCTGCACGAAGTTGGTCTTGACGAGACACACTTGTACCGCTACCCCTACGAGTTTAGTGGTGGTCAGCGACAGAGAATTGCTATTGCAAGAGCTCTTATATTGAAGCCAGAGTTTCTAGTGTTAGACGAGCCTACATCTGCTCTAGACGTGTCAGTTCAAGCTCAAATACTGAACATGTTGAAGGACTTGCAGAAGAAGCACAACCTAACATACTTGTTTATAAGCCACGACCTCGGCGTTGTACGCTACATGAGCGACTACATAGCCGTAATGTATGTCGGCAAGATAGTAGAGCTTGGACCAGCCGAAGAAGTTTTCGAAAAACCTCTACACCCCTACACCAAGATGCTCCTCGACTCAATACCAATACCAAACCCTGCTATAGCAAGGTCTAGAAAGAGGCATGTTGTAGGCGAACCACCTTCACCCATGAACCCTCCACCTGGATGCCGATTCCACCCAAGATGCCCACGAGCAACTAGAGAGTGTAAGGAGAGAGTTCCTGAACTCGTAGAAGTTGAGAAAAACCATTGGGTTGCCTGCCCAAGAATACACTACTAGTCTCCACCCAGCCCAAAAGCCGCCATCCACGAAGCATTGTGCCTGCCAACTCTCTAC
>DQUB01000113.1 GCA_015662475.1 Pyrodictium sp. | reverse complement strand
GATACGCCTCAAAGCTTCTAGCTAGAATAAAGGCGCATAAAGTGCTCATAGACCCTCCTTGCACAAGTACAGGTGCACTAGCCAAGCATCCAGACGCCAGATGGAGACTTACTGAAGAAAAGCTAAAAGAGATTATAGACCTACAACGTGCACTACTCGAAGAAGCTCATAAGCTATTACGTGTTGGAGGTCGACTACTATACACAACATGCAGTATACTCATCGAGGAAAACGAGGACAACATCAAATGGTTTTTAAAAAGACATCCCTGTTACCAAATCATACCGCTAAAAGGCCCCTATGAGGAAAGCCCATGGCTTCCCGGCACTATGCGGGCATGGCCACACAAGCACAACACAACAGGGTTTTACTATGCCCTGTTAGAAAAAGTTGACGAATGCTGAAAAGCACTAGCTTATATTTGAACGCGCTGCTCACCATACTTTCTAAGTCTTTCAGCATAACCACCAATCTTCACTATACCTAGGAATACAGCACAGTTCACACAATAACACTTCTTTACCGGGTATGACATTATGATCGCACCTTTTTTCTCCAACTCACGTCTAAGCGTTGGATCTCTCACAACAGACTCCACAGTTTCAATACATATCGCTTTGTGACGTGGCACTATCTTACCACAATTCTCACAGGTTACTGTACCTTGCCTACCTGCATCACGCCTACGGATGTACTTATACTTCTTAGGCACTAATCATTCACCCATCTAAGTAGCCACTTAGCATCCCTAAATAAGGGGTACGGTATAGCGGTAAAAGGTGGTAGATGAGGAGGGCTGTACTCGCTGAAAATGATGACTCCTTTAAGAACCGATACCACACCTCTAACCCACTCTACATGGCTACACGTTTTAAACATCCAATTGTACTAACTATTAGCTGAAAAGTCTAGCTTTGAATGTTAAGCTACAGAAGAAGATGCATTAATGGTGGGCCCGCGGGGATTTGAACCCCGGACCACCCGGTTATGAGCCGGGCGCTCTACCGGGCTGAGCTACGGGCCCTTCAGAACCCAATTAACATTGGAGGATGCGGGCGGTTATAAGTTTTAGCCTTTTGCTACGACATGTCTAAAACTCACACTTTTTAGACTACTATGCAACACCTTTATCTCGGAGGATATTTTTGGCTAGGCTTGTAGCTGTAAAAATTCCCGACGATGTTTATAAAGAATTGGAGCGTAGAGCAAGAGAGGCAGGCTATACTCTTGTATCTGACTACGTGCGTGATATAATTTTGCGTGAATTAGGTCGAGCAGGTATTAGTTTGCGAGGTCTAGAGGAAAGGCTCACAAGACTTGAAGAAGGTGATCTAACGCCACGTCTTTATGAGCGAATTCTAGAAATTGTTAAATCTGTTTTAGCTGAATCAATTGAGAAAACTCTTACAAGTAGCAATGTAATTGAAGTCAAAGGCGATGTTGTAGACAAGGTAGTTCAACGAGTAGAGAGAAAGGTCATGGACATCATAAATCCATTTACGGCTAAAGTGGATAATGTTGCATCAAAACTAGCAGATCTTATTGAAAGAATAGAAATTCTCGAAGAACGAGTCAAAAAGCTTGAAGAAGAGTTTAAAAGAGTTAGAGAACAAGCCATTCAAAAACACCATAGGCGTACTGCTATAGACCGTCTAAAAGAGAGGGGAGTCGTATTCGAAAGTGAACTACGGTGGCTTCGAGATAGAGATGCCTTTTTCGAACGATTACGAAGAGATGGAGCTATAATACTCGATGTAAAAGGCGAACGTATAGCCGTTTATCCGAGTTTTTGGTCTAAGTTTAAGGATAAGGTAGAAAAGCTGCCTACCGCTATAGACGATGAAATCAAAGTCCTTCTTCGAGATGTCGAATACAAGCTGTTTTCAAAGCTTAGAGAAGCTGGATTAGTTTACTACGATGCTTCGAAAAGAGCTTGGAAGTTTGTACAGGAGCTCGAGCCGCAAAACATGTGATCAGCTTCCAGGTCTCCGCACATCAACACATATTCGCTCGATGGCGTACTCATCATATCCTAGACTTTTTACCCCATATCCCATTTAGCACCGGAATAGCCTAAAATATGTAGATTTTGTATCTGGGTAACAGGTGTATTAAAATTGACTAGGTCTAAAAGGGTTAGAAGCATACTTGAACGGTTCATTATCAGCATACTTGAAGCTTCTGAACTCACTCTATTCATTATATTAGGGGCTACGGTTTTTATTGGAATGGGGTTCCTTGCAGCAAAACTATGGAGCGTATTTGGTGTAAAAAGCGAACTATCAAATGTAATTGAGTCAAAAAAATTAGAAGATGCTTTTACATTTGATATCCTCGTTATCATGGATGTTCTCCTTCTACTAATCATAGGCATTGACTTACTGCGTACACTTGCTGTAAGCATTATTGAAAGAAAACTTTATGTCCAAGCAGCTTTGGAGGCTGCTGTCATAGCCGTTGTTAGAGAGATAATTAGCTCAGAACTTAGGCATAGGGCTGCCACAGATATCCTCTTATTTGCTATCGTGATACTTGTGCTGACATTATCAATATTAATTGCAAAGGGATACTTGTAGGACGTTTACACTATTCTGTAAAGGGCTCAGAAGGGGCGAAAATCCACACTAGCTTCGGCTCGGCTATAATACATCATCGCTATTAGTCTAGTTTCCAGCTTTCCAAATATTTCTTTTGCTCTTCGGTAAGTTCGTCTATCTCTACACCCATAGCTTTTAACTTTAATCTAGCAACTTCAACATCAATTTCTGGAGGTACATTATAGAGTCCTGGCTTTAACTTACCCTTATTCTCTACTAGGTAGCGTACAGCTAAAGCTTGATTTGCAAAACTCATATCCATGACCTCGCTAGGATGACCTTCAGCAGCCACAAGGTTGACTAATCGACCTTCAGCTAGGAGGTACAAGCGTCTGCCATCGCGTAACCTATACTCTGTTACATGTGGTCTTATTTTCCTCTTCGAAACAGCTAAACTTTCTAAATCAGGAATCCATATTTCAACGTTAAAGTGTCCCGCATTTGCGAGTATTGCGCCATCTTTCATTACCTCGAAATGCTCCTTTCTTATAACTGCCTTGTTTCCTGTTGCAGTTATGAATATATCACCTATCTTTGCAGCCTCTATCATAGGCATTACCTCAAATCCATCCATTATGGCCTCTAAAGCTCTTATTGGATCGACTTCGGTGACTATTACCCTACGAGCACCCATACCCTTTGCTCTCCAAGCAATGCCTCTACCAACCCAACCATACCCTGCAACAACCACCACTTTGCCTGCAAGAAGGATATTTGTTGCCCTCAATATACCATCTATGGTACTTTGACCAGTACCATATCTATTGTCAAACATCATTTTTGTTCTTGCATTGTTGACTGCGATCGCAGGATACTTTAAGATCCCTTGCTTAGCCATAGCTCTTAACCTTATAACACCTGTTGTTGTTTCTTCAGTGCCACCCCACACCTTTGACGCTATTTCAGGATATTTATCATGTAGCATTGCGTGGAGATCGCCACCATCATCTATAACTATATCTGGCTTCCACTCTGCAACCCATCTAATACAGTTAAAATATTCTTCATCACTCATACCACGCCAAGCACAAACCTCGATACCTTCTTTGACCAGAGCCGCTGCCACGTCATCTTGTGTGCTAAGTGGGTTGCTAGCAGCTAGCCTAACAGCTGCTCCACCTTCCTGGAGTGTTCTTACAAGTGCTGCTGTCTCTTTGGTAACGTGTAATACAGCACCAACTTTAACACCTTTAAGCGGCTTTGATTTTCTAAACTCTTCACGGATTAGCTTTGCTACAACAGGCATGTGTCTTTCAGCCCACTCTATTTGTAATATGCCTTGATCTGCTAACCCAAGATCTTTTACCCGATACTCCATACAACCACCTCAAGTTAGATATCGTACTAGAAAGCTAGGTAAAATTAGGTCTACTCTTCTCCGAGCCATTCGATAGTTTCGACATACCCCACCTATCCACCCAATAAAACAGCATAGCTAGGGGATACGTTGGATTCATGCAGCGCATGCACTACGATGAAATATTAGTACCAACAATTATACCT
>DQUB01000140.1 GCA_015662475.1 Pyrodictium sp. | reverse complement strand
TGTTCCATTTTAGGAGCACGATAAGGCGGTTGATAGATGGTAGAACAGTGGTCGATGTTACTGGTGGTAGGAAGTTGATGAGTGTGGGTGCGACATTGCAAGCTGAGAGGGAGGGGGCTAGGGTTTCCTATCTGCTAATACCGCCAGAAGAGCTTGAGAGGATAAGTAGAGAGTGTCGACCGGACAAAGACCCGTGTAAGTGCACGGCACAAAAAGCCAAGCTGATCATGTTTTGAAGCGTGTTTGGAGGCTGTGTGGCCTGTTGGCATGTGTTGGGGGTTGGTGTGGTTTGGGTTATCTGCTGAGGATTCTGGTGGCTAGCAGTATATAGTCTAGTACAGGTTTTGCTGCAAGTAGGCTTCTTAGAGCTTCTTTGAGGGATCCTTTTTCCCTGGTTTCGTCTGGGAATGCTGGGATGGTTTTTCCAAGCTCTACATCGTCTACTCTTAACAGTTTTCTAAGCTTCTTTAGCTCTTCTCCTCTTCTAGCCCAGATGTACGCATAGGCTATCTCTAGCCTAAGTAGCTCGTTTAACGGTGCCTTTAGCCCTCCCCTCTTCTCTACAAGCTTTTGCACTTCTGCTGCAATGTTCAACAGTATGTGTAGCTCTGTTTTCTTCTCTCTAAAACCTTCCATCTTCTCGCTAGTGTAGCCGAGTAGTTTTGCTAGTGCTTCTAAACCCCATAAGCTAGCAACATCGTTTGGCCACGGATAGTCTTTTGACGGCATCTCTATCGGTGCTACATACACTAGAAGCTCTCTACCATCTACACGGACTATCCTAGGTGTTGGATCGCCTATAACACAGGATGCTTTTACACGTTTTGCATAGTCTTCTAGAAGAGCTACAGCTCTACCATAGAGCTCCAATATCGGTGTTTTAGACCTATCTACCGTAACCGCTATCGACAAAGCTAAAGGCCTTACTGCTGCCCGTATAAGCTTGTACACGTCGAAAACCAGCCCTATAACGTGGACCCAATCACCATAGAGTACAACATCGTCGCCTCCAGCGTAGAGCGGTATTGCACCCAATGTCCCCTCTTTCTCACCAAGCTTTCTAGCTAGTCTTACAGCGTACAGGTAGGCTTTCCCGGCAATAGCCGTGTTGAGGATATCTGATAGTGTTGCAAGCCTTGAAGGAGATATCGAAATAAGCCTCTTAACCTCTCCAACCATGTCACAATCCATTTTCGCTAGCGCAATCAAATTGTACTCGTCTAAGTCGACAAGCCTAACACCCCCCTCATCAAGCTTTACTGGATGATACGTGCTAGCCAACATGTAGTTGAATGCGACATCTACACCCTTCTCCAAGAGTCTCTGGGTGAGCTTCTTCAAGCCATCATAAACAAGACCTGCAGCTTCTCTTGACGGGACAAAGTTTGTTGTTGCATTGACAAGCTTTACCTCAACATAGACTTTCACCCTCTCCCCAACAACCTCTTCAAGTGCACGTGCTAAACCCCGCTCAAACACGTAGTATATGTAGGCCCACACACTCCTAAGATCCTCGATGTTTGCCGGATCATAGAGCTTCTCATCAACTAGCGATAATAGTATGTAGAGACTCCCACTACTCTCAAAGGGGATTAACCCAAACCCTCTATCACGCTGCTCAAGCCTAAACCTGCCATACAGTCTACCTCTACCACCACAGAACAGCTCGCTTAGCCTATCCACTAGAGACTTTACACACTCTCTACACGGCTCTACAACCCCACCATCAACCTTGTACACATGCACACCTATAATGGCCACCAAGTTCCTAGCTAGAGTGCCTGCAACAAGACTTAGATGTGTAGCTTCTGAAACCATGTCTCCAGTAGACAGCTTGTCTGCTCCAGCTATAGCATCAACATACTCTTTATCAGCTTCATCAACCCTCAACTTGTACCTCTGATCTCTAGCTATAACCTCTCCCGTTAGACTATCAAACCCCTCAACACCAGCCTCATCAACTAGCACACCAGCACCCCTCACGCCCCTCCTAGCCTTTTCAAAGGCTAGGCTCTGCGATAACGAGTCCAAAACCTCTATAAAACCACCCTTACCCCTCAACGAGTGGAGGAAGAAGCCCTGTGAAGCATCAAAAGATTTCGAGTAAGCTATTGTGAAGCCAAGCGCATGACCAAGCTCTCTAGTTGAGAGCTTGTTTGCAACCCTTCTAACCGCGTCTGCAGCCTTCTCGACATCTTTATCGGGCACTATAACCTCTACAGTACCACCCTCAGAAACAACAACGTTTGCAAGTGGTAGTCCTCCAAAAACCTGTAACGTGTAGTGTACTAGAGAGTCTAGCGCAAGCTCTACCAGTAGACTCCTACCACGCAGTACTCGAGAAGCAGCAGCAGCTTTTACTGGAGCTGACACAAACTGTTGAATACCATTAGCATCCAACACAAACAACCTATACCTCTTAACACCGCTCAACACCTCCGAAGCAGCATATGCAGCTACAACTTTGCTGTGAGAGTAGAGGCTAATGTCGGGAACGATCGTTGCAAAAACAGATGAAGGTACTAATAGCAGAGATGTCCTCAAAACAGCCAAGATAGTGTCTACAAGCGATCGTGGAACACTAACTAGCAGAGGAGCATAAACATCCTTAACAACCGCCAAATGGTTCAACAAAACCTCTACAACATCACCATAGCTAGACTCTCTAGCAGCATCCTCATACCTTAAACCCCTAAGCTCTTCTAGACCCTCGCTAGTCAGAGGCTTCACGGGAAACCATATCTCCTCCCCAACAAGCCTTCGAAGAAGCTGGACACTCTCAACCTTTATCCCATCAACACTACACTCCTCGATAGATCTAAGCAACTTCTCCAACAGCTTGTGAAGCCTTTCAATCGCATCACCGCTACTCCACCTACCACTAACACCTCTAGCATAAGCATTGACACCCACATACTCTTGATACCCCGTCAAGAGCACAATCCAGAGTGTTGAGAGAAGTGGAGAAACATGGTAGTTATATGGTGTTGAAAGCTCTCTAGAGATTAAGCGTAGAAGACCCGTTTTCAACAGCTTATCGATACACTTTCTATAGGCAACCTCATAGCCTCTCTCTGCAGCTGCTAGAGGGTCTGCTCTAGATAGAAGATCTGCTAGAGCTTCTCTAGCTTTTCTGTGAAGAGCATAGCCTAATAGCCAGTTGACGGTAGATATCGATACGTCCTCGTGACCCATCCTAGCAACATCTTCAACGCTTCTACCAACAACTTGTTCTATGAGACTAGCAGTCTCTCTCCTACCCTCCACACCCTCAACATAGCGTTTTGCAAATCTTTGGATAGCCTTACCAACATCGTGCATTAACGCATACAGTATCAATAGGTATGTGTTTAGAGTCTTGTCAGACATAGCTCACACCACCCAACGCCAACAAGACGATCTTCCATGCGAACCATTTTGAGTGTAAGCTCGTCCCAAACACGCCCATAGTATTGAGATAAGAACCTCTTAACACTATTATATAGTGGAGGGTTGACCCTCTTAACGAGATTGAGTATGGTTTTAGCCTGGTGACCCGTCATAAACCCTATTCTCGCAACAACACATTCACCTACTCTACCACAATACCTCTTTCTAAGATCTTCAAGTAGTCTAACATAGCCTTCCAGCTCTTTGACACCTTTAATTCTAGCAATCTCCGACTCTACTAGGTCGCACCCAAACCTCCTCAAAGCCTCGAGAACGTCTATCCTCTCCAAGAGTGAAAGCTTGTCAAGAACAGCGCTATGCTCTCTCACAAGCCTCTTCAAAGGGTTTCTAGGCTTCCTCAACACAGCAACATCGTATACTAGCTGTCCACCGGTCATAGTGATAGCGTAGACTTCAGCTATAGGTTGCATGTTTGGGATCTCACAGACCTTCAACTCTTTTAGACTGAGCTTTGGAGAAACAGGCTTAGGGTCAGAAACTAGAAGCTGTTGAAGAGCATCTACTAGACCTCCTTGCTTCCTAGGTTTAGAGGTTCTAAGGAAAAAGTTTTCCAGGTCTATAGAGGCCTCTTTGGGCTTGTATCTGCCACCTATACGTACTGTTGCATTCAAGATTTTTGCGATGTTTGGCTCTCTAGAAGCAAGGTAGTATAGGAGTGCAGTTCTAATATAGCCTTTCAGACTAGAGCCTGGTACAATTGTTCGCTCGATAAGCTTTACTTGAGAGCCTAGTGGAAGCCTGGTTTCAGCCTCTACAACAAGTCTACATGGTAGTTTATCTGCTAGCCTAGCTAGCAAAGTTTGCATATTAGCAGGGCTTGTAGAGGCAAGCTTTTCGACAACTTCTAGAGGTAATGCTTCAACATCTACAATACACAGTCTACCATCACTGCGATAGACAGCGTCAATGCCAACAGTAGCGTCGATGCCGCTCCACACGTGCACAACTGTTATAGGCTTCAATGTCGTTTGAAAACGGGTGTAGAAGAGGTCTTTAAGAGCCAATGCTGTTCACCACCAAGGGGTTAAACACTATCCAGACTCCTCGTCCTGGAACGCTAGTTCGAACCCACACTACACGTGCACGGGGTTTGCTCTTAGCATAGACAAGCCCTCCAACGCCTAATGCTCTGATGAGAGGTAGTCTGTATTCTTCGAAGACAGGTCCAGCTATTCCACCGATAACGGTTGGAAGTGCAAAACTGCGACTCTCGTCAAGCCAGCCTCTAGGCTCTCCAGGCAGTATCGAGCCTAGCAAGAGATTGTATCCGGTTTCCCACCCAGTATTCCTATCCAAAACTTTGCCGTCAATGTCGCAAGGTTTTACATCCTCGACAACCCTGAAAGCTCCCCAGCCACGACTACGATAGGCGCCCAAGCCGAGCTCTCCAAGGATCTTTAGGAGAGATTCAACGTGGGCTAGAGCTTCACTAGAACCTTTAAAGCAGGCCCATAAAAGGGTGTTTGTTTTCCACCCTTCAAGACGGAAAAGATCAGCACTACCAGTAACACGATCAATCCTATTGTGGTACTCTTCGATCTTCTCGAAGAGTGGAAGTCTAGGTTTGCCAAGCAACCTACAGTCGTCGCCATCTACACAGGCTATCTTCTCAACAACTTTTAGTCTCAGCGATCTATCTCCACAGCCTATCTCGATAAAGTCATCGCCACCACCAACTATTACGGGTGCTCCACCCCCCTCAACGCACTCTCTAACAAACACTAGGACCTCTCGAACAGCTGGTAGAGTAGCCCATGAAACCCCCAACTTGGATAGTTTAACAAGCGATGGTAGTGTGGGAAAGACCGTTAGCAGTCTATAACATTGTCTATCGGCGCTTGCAAGAGATGGTAGTAGTGATGATGTGGCAAGTTTTCCCTCAACGATCTCGTTTACTAGAAACTGGTCGTCGACCATGTAGGCTACGCTTGCTAGAGCACGTAGCAGTGTTGTATGGTCAACTATCATGCTAGCTTTTCTCCAACCAACATGGTATCCTTTAAGAAACTCGAGAAAGAATAGTCTAAATGGCATGAAATCTACCTCTAGCAAAAATCCTAGCTGTAGAGTTTACCGACAATCTCTCTAGCCAAAGACTCTACGTTCTCCAACAGCTCATCAACACTGCTAAACTCTCTCTTCACCCCAACATCCTCCAGCCTTGGAACATTAGCCTGCCTACCTACCTTGAACACGTTGACGAGTATACGCTTGAACTTCACCCTACCATACCCACTACTGCCG
>DQUB01000023.1 GCA_015662475.1 Pyrodictium sp. | reverse complement strand
CATTCTAGAAGTGGGTAGTAGTCGGCTAGAAAACTAGCATAGTAGGACTTTGTGCTAGTATTTTTCAAGCTTATGCTCCAACCTTATCCCTAAAAGCAGTTTTTCGCTTGAGACTATTTTTGCAATGTATGTTGCTAGTAGTAGTGTGTAGGCGATGTGTGAAGCGAGTGTTGCTAGTATGAGCATGTTATCCTCGATTATCGCGGCTTTAACCGCTATGACGGGTGCTGAGAAGGGTATGAGTGCTGTTAGTAGTCTAGCTGTAGGGTTTGGTGGGAGAGGCGACATTAGCAGCGGGATTCCAACTGCAAAGACGAGCATGAATACTAGTCCGGAGAGAGATTGTGCTCCTCTAACGCTCTGGCATAGCATGCCGAAAAATAGTCCTATAACGCATGTTAGGATTAGTAGGGTCATTGTTGAAGCTAGAAGGCTTACAAGCCCTTTGTAGCCGAGAACCTCTACCACGCCTATGGAGCCTGGTGTTGCTAGGCCTAGAGTCTTTACAGTGTACCAGTAGACTCCAAAGCCTGTGCTTATAGTGCCTAGGGTTGCAGCTGCTAGCGAGGCTACTAGCTTTGCAACGACAATATGTGTTCTTGGAACTGGTAGTGTTAGTAGTGTCTCTAGTGTCTTCTCCTCCTTCTCATAGGCTATTGAGGCTGACGAGATTATAGCAGCGTATCCAGCAACTATTAGGGGTGCAAGTACGAGTGTGAACATTGTATTGTAGATGGATTCTACAACGTGTGCTGGAAGGGTTTTGTGGGGCAGTGTAGCGAAAACTGTAACGCTTACCAAGTCTGTTCTATTGATCTTGCCTCCACTCAAAATGGAGGCAACTATGCTGTTGAAAGACGAGATAATCTCTCTAACAGTGTTTATGATTGCAAGAGATGCTATCGAAACATCTTCGACTTTAACTCTAGCCACAACACGGGCTTGCAAATACTGTGAAAGGTTGTAGGTGAAGCTAGCTGGTATAACTATCACAGCATCAGCTTTTGAAGCATTTTCAACGACAATAGCCATTCTAGAAACATAGGACTTTAAAAGTTCTGCAAAAACACCTCCATCCCAATCAACGAAGAAGATCTTGATGCTTGTAGCCTGTTCTACAGCCTGTTGTATAGCGGAACCAGCAGCTTCACCCATAAAGCTGTAGACTAGTGCTGGTATCAACAACATGACGAGCGTATGAGGATCTCTAAGCAAATCTCTTAACTCCTTTAAAACTAGAACCCATAGACTCGCCATTCCCTTCTCTCACCACCTTTTCGAAAACCTCTTCGAGGTTACGCACACCATAACGCTTCAAAAGCTCTCTAGGCGAGCCTATCTCCACAATCCTACCACCATACATTATTGCAACCCTATCACATAGATATTCCACCTCCAACATGTTGTGGCTAGATAGTAGGATTGTAACACCATGGCGGCGAGCATAGTCTCTAACCACTCTCCTGATATGGAGAGCGTGGATAACATCAATGCCGCTAGTAGGCTCATCTAGTATCGCAAGCTTTGGCTTAACCATCAAAGCTCTAGCAATGAGAAGTCTTCTAACCATACCCCTACTATACGTTTTTATGCGGTCGTAAACTCTATCGCCCAAACCCGAAATTTTTATCGCTTCCTCAACCATGTCCTCAGCTTCCCGCTTACTCCTAGCATAGAGTTTGGCCATGAACATGAGATACTCGTAGCCAGACAGGTTACGGTATGCACCAGCTTCTTCGGGCAAATAGCTGATGACACGTCTAACCCTATCAGCCTCTCTAACAACATCGTAGCCACACACAGTTACACGGCCACTTGAAGGCTTCAAAAGCGTCGCTATAATCCTCAATGTGGTGGTTTTACCAGCACCATTAGGCCCTATAAGGCCGAAAACCTCGCCCTCAAAAACGCTAAAACTCACGCCCTTCAAAGCCTGGAAACCACCATAGTATTTGACTAGCTTGTCAACCACAACAACTTCTACCACAAAAACCTCCTCCAAGCAGAGGATATGCAGCCTAGAAGTTTAAGAACTTGCCAGAAAACACACCTTCAAAACAACATTCTAAAACTGGGCAAAAGCTTTGGATAGAATGCACAAGCCTATAGAGCGTGTTTTCTTTTCCGCATTGCATACAGCATAAGAGCTATCATGGTTTTACCATCGACAATCTCGCCTTCTAACACCATTTTAAGCGCTCTACCAAACTCTACAACAAACGGCTTTAGTATCTCGTCCTCCTCCGGTCTAGCTCCTACACGCTCCAGCTTGTAGGCTGCATAGACGTAGATCTTCTCCGTAGACACTCCAGGTGAAGGGTAGAAGTAGCCTAGCAACTCTAGCTGCCCAGGCCTATAGCCTGTCTCCTCCACAAGTTCTCTCCTAATGGTCTCTTCGGGAGACTCGTTAGGTTCAAGAGTTCCTGCTGGGAGCTCGTAAAGCCAGCAGTTGCAACCTGGCCTCCACTGCCGAAGCAGCACAATCTTCTCTTCGTCGAGGAAGGGGATGGCAACAACAGCTCCAGGATGCAAGAGAAGGTCTCGAGAAAACCTCCTACCACCATACTCTACAATAGCGCTACAAAACTCGAACCTTCTACCACGACAAAGCACTCTTCTCTCCACAATCCTAGGCTCAGCCAAACCCAACCACCAAACACTCAATGCTCTCCACAGTATCTCGCCTACTTCTATAAACTTTGAAGTCTACAGGAAGAAGATGCCAACATTGAGACGAACTCGTCGATCATCTACAGTGTATAGTGTAGAGGCAAGGTCTACGTCTCCTACAGCAATGCTTGTCTCTACCCTATGACATGGTTGAACGTGTTAGTAGAGAGGCTAAACGTTTAGGAGTAAGCTTGGAAGAATATGTTGTTGAAGTTTTCCCTACAAGGCATCAGCCCCATGACCGTAT
>DQUB01000099.1 GCA_015662475.1 Pyrodictium sp. | reverse complement strand
TCTAGCATGGGAAGAGCAGGTTATGGGTAAAGTGTATGTTTTGAAAGAGCCTAGGAACGACAAGAGTTGGAACATATACGCTCTTAGAGAGGCGTCGAGACTGAAAAAATGGTTTGACGGTGTCTATTATAGTCCTCAACTCAAAAGACTTCTCATAGTTTTCAGACCTACGCCTGGCACACATGTAAACCACCTGGTATTCGAGGAGATAGGTGAAAGTGTGCTTAAAGACGCGTACAGGATGCTGTGTCCGGAGGGGTGTAGTAGATGTTGTGTTGCTAACAGTGGTGCTTTCATCCTTGAAAACGAGGTTGACATCATTCCTGATGAGGAAACAAGGATGAAGATAATGGTTCAGCCAAGCGAGGTCATACGTACGCCTGGAGGCCCCATCAGAATATACTATCTTGCAACTGAGAGTCTGGGTCGATGTATATTCTTGAATCCTAGGACAGGCAAATGTATGCTTGAAGAGAGGTTTGGTAAGCAGTATAAGCCGGTGATATGCACCATAACGTATTGTACTGTTTTTGCGGAGAGGCAGGGGCAGAAGTATGTGAAGACGGGCTATAGGGTTCTAGGAGGTGGTCGTGTTGAGCTGTACTATAGGAAGGTTAGCGACGAAGAATTTGAAAAGGCTGTAGAGCGTATGGGTACCATGTTGAGGAAGCTGCGTCGTGTACTACCAATACTTCGTGAGCGTGAGAGAGAGCAGAAAGAGAAAGAGCAAGTGGAGGGAGAGACTGATCAACAGCGTGGCAAAAAGAGGATGTCTAGAATCGAGAGGCTTAGATACCAGGCAAAATATATGCAACGTCCACACCTCTTAAAGAAGTAGTCTTGGGCAAAGATTGGAGCCTGCAGAAATCTTGGTGGCAATCACGGGTGCTAGTGGCGTAATCTATGGAGTTAGGCTTGTACAAGTACTAGCTCAGAAGACAAGTGTCGATGTTATAGTGTCTAGGATGGCGGAGCGAATAGGAGCTCTAGAGCTTGGCTATAGCATCTACGAGAGAGTGTCTAGGTTTGCACGCAAGGTCTACTGGGACCATGAGATGGAAGCAATGTATTCTAGCTCAAGCTCGGCTCCAAAAAACATGGTTATAGCGCCTTGCAGCATTAAAACACTATCAGCTATAGCTCACGGCTACGCTTCAAACCTTATTGTTAGAGCAGCATTAGCTGTGCTAAGACTTGCTAGAAAACTCGTTCTAGTTGTTAGAGAGACTCCGTTAGGTGTAATCGAGCTTGAAAACATGTTGAAGCTTGCAAAAGCTGGTGCAATCATATTGCCCGCTTGCCCAGCTTTCTACCATGCACCAAAAACGGTTGAGGACATGGTTGATTTTGTTGTTGGGAAAGTTCTCGACGTTTTAGGCTATAAGCACAACCTTTATAGAAGGTGGCAGTCTACAGGTTAGAACATGTCTTCGTCGATAGCGTAACCTTTCTTGCGCATTATCTTCTCTATCCTACTCATCTCCCTCTCTTCTAGGCTAAGCTCTCTTTCAATCTCCTTCTCAGCCTCCTCTTCTCTAGGCACCTGCCTCTCTCTAGCATGCAGACATGCTCCATCCGGCAACAATGCTCTAGCCGTACATGATGCGTATTGGCATGTTCCACCTATACATTGATCGCCTATCCACCTACACATAGCAATATGCTGCATTCTACCATGCATAACCCTTCTCACTGTAACAAGTGACCTGTTTAGACAGCGGAATAGTGGGCAAAGAGGATTACACTTGCCGTCTGGCAATGGCATTGGCTTTGGCTTCTCCCTCTTTTCTCTCGGCTGTCTTCCTCCTCTCGGCCTTCCTTTGAACGCCAAAGCCGTATACACCTCAAGACATCAAAGGGGTATGCAAGGATGTTGCCCCGTACACAATCTAGAGCTTAGTCCATTTAAGCATTATGTATGTTGTTTTCCCAGTTTTCTCGTCTACAGCAGCTATGATGAGCTTCTTTCGAACACTATGGCTTAAACGACCTGCTCTAACAAGCTCAGCAGGATCTATGCGTTCTCTATAACCTACAACCTCTACTAGGTACGGAGCATGATCTATTCCAGGACCTTTCTCGTAAACCGCAAAATCGGAGCCAAATTTCAAGCCAGACCTAACCACATAGCCAGAGTCTCTCAACTCTCGATACACTTTGTACAGCATGTCAAAATTTTCCACAGCTTCTCTACCAACTTTTGCAAGCTCTTCGGCTGTTACAAGCTTCCCCTCAGTATCGTATACCTCTAGAAGCCCTTTTTCGACGAGATAGAGTGCTTCAACTAGGTCGAGTTCTAGGGGGGCGTCAAAGTTGGCTCCTTTAGGCTTGGATATGCCGAGGGGTTTACCGTAGAAGCCTGTGGAGTAGAGGCGTCGAGCCTCCTCATGGTCTAAGACAACTACTCGGTAGCCCAGCAGATAACCTCTAGCCCTTGTCATGTTCGTGCAGCCCTGTACATAGCCAAGAACAGTATGTCTTCTGCAGCATTTCTAGCAGTATCCACAGCATCCTCTATAAAGTCTATCAGATCTCGTAGAAGTAGCATTTTGCCTATCCTGCTTCCCGCCTCCCTATAGATCGTGTATAGGAAACTCCTATACACAGCATCCATCTTCTCTTCACCACCTACAACTCTTTTTGCCCTCTCAATACTTTGCCTAGGGTTATCGCTAAGCTGTCTTATTGCTGAGAGTAGCTGAGAATATGTTTCAAGGAGAGTTGCAATAGCTTCTTTCAAGCTTTTAGAAATTTCGGGAGATAGTTGAGGCTTACTCTCAAGCTCAGCCAACAACTTAGCTCTATAAGCAGCTCCATCCATCAACTGAGCTATTCTAGCTAGTGCCAGTGCCACATTCTTGTAGTAGGTTGCAGTGTCAAGGGCTACTCCTAGTCTCGCTATATACGTGAGTGTAGAATCTTTCATCTCCTCAGCCTGGTTTTTCAGCCCGTTAATCCTCTCGTAGAGAAGCTTAGCATTTTCCACCTTACCCTCTACAAGCCCCTCTATAACACTAGCTGTTTCTTTGACAACATCCTCAACATGTCTAGCCAAGCCGAGAAGCTGTTCTGAAAGGCTTAGCTCTGCTAAACTGATTTTCAGCTTTTCATCACTAGCATAGTCTAGGTAGTCGGACACGCCTCATCCACCCACAAATCCTCATGCATTTTTAGCATGGGTTCCAGGTATTAAAGGAGTAGTGTGACCTCTAATAGTTTGGGGCCAAACCATAGTATGAGAGCAATAGTTATCGACGTGCTAGCGAGAGTGCATGGGAAGCGCATGGTTACAGTAGACGTTATAGGGGCTGGACCTCGCGCAGTAGCAGGCCTGTTAGAACATATAGGTGTTAGGGCTGAGATCTACCCGTTAGAAGTTGTCGAGAAAGGGTTTGTAGATCTAGGAGAATACGATGTAGCTTTTGTAAGTGGGATGATAGTCGATCTAGAAGCTGCTGAAAAAGCGTTGAAGCTTTGGAGAAGAGCTTGTGGCGTGTCGCCAATAATTGCTGGTGGCCCAATGTTCTACGAGTATAGGAAGCTCATATCGTTTGGCTATGATGTTGTTGTGTTAGGTGAAGCTGAGCCAGTAGTCCCAGACCTAGTCAGGTGCCTAGAGCAAAACGACCTTGACTGTCTGAAAGAAGTGAGGGGGATAGCGTATAGGGGGAATCAAGGCACAGTAGTGGTTACAGGTTTAGCTCCTCACGCTACAAGACAGCAGCTGTCCATAAAGCACTCAACGCGTGTGGAAGGCTACCCGCTATACTGGGCTAGCAGAGTGTATGTCGAGACTGTTAGAGGATGTAGCAATTTTCGTAGACCAAGTCTAAAGCTTGCAGATGGCCGTCAATGCATTCGATGCCCAATATGTCACGATCCTCGCACACCTCTTGCTGCAAGGCTAAGATGTCCTGTAGGAATACCGGCAGGATGCGGCTACTGTAGTGTGCCAGCAACATATGGTCCTGCAAGAAGTAGGCCGCACGAAACCATAGTTTGCGAAGTACGTGAACTTGTAAAACGTGGTGTTACCCGTATAGTGCTTAGCGCACCAGACATACTAGACTATCAGCGTGATGCACTTGTATACCCGGAACCTCTCACAGACCCATGCAGACCGCCAGCAAATGTTGATGCTCTTTCAAGACTTCTAGACGACATATTCGATATAGACGAGGTTTCCAAAGGCGAAGTCTATGTTATGATAGAGAATATCAAGGCATGCCTTGTAGACGAAGAGGTTGCTAGACTTCTCGGCGAATATTTTCGAGGTACACCAGTCCACATAGGAGTTGAAACTGGAGATCCCCAACACTACAGAATGCTTGGCAGACCAGGCAGTCTTGCAGATGTTAAGAGAGCTGTGAGACTATTGAGTAGGTATGGAATGCAAGTTTACGTCTACTTTATCTATGGGCTACCAGGAGAGAATTTTGAGACTGCAAAAAAGACAGTAGAGCTAATGGAGCAACTCTATAGACTTGGAGCGGAAAAGGTTACTGCATACCGTTTCACACCTCTTCCAGGCACAGCATTTGAAAATGCTAAGGTGAAACTTACGAGAGCCAGTATGATGATAAAGGAGAAGGCTCAAGAGCTAAATGCCAAGGCTAAAAAGAAGCTTCTAGGAAGAAAAATGCTTGGGATAGTTGCAGGCTATCATAGAGCGAGACGTCGATTGGTCATATATCCGCTGCCGCACGGACCTGTAACTCTTGCTAGTGGAGAGAAACAGCTAGTAGGATGGCTTGTAGAAGTTAGGGTAACAGACATTGTTTCAGAACGTATGGTTGAAGGAGTAATTGTTCGTAGAGTAAAACCTGTTGCTAGCCGTGGAGCTGTTGAAGTAGTTCTTCAAGTCTATTAACCTCTTCAATATCACGTTTAATATCCTCAATAGCTGTTTCCAGTAGTCTAGCACCGCGTTTAGACTCTGCAAGTTTTAACACATCTTGTAGTGCCTCCTTCTCGAGGTATAAGCCACCGAGTACCATGTACTCTGAGAGAATCTCAATACCCTCTTTAGCAGCAATACTAGCACTACTCTGATCACTAAAATCTATTCCTTCCTCAAGCCTTCTAATCAGCTTATTACGTATGACTCTGAGCTTGCGAAGGTACAAAAGCACACGTTCTTGCAACTCCTCATCACTAGGATCCACTTTAAGCCTTCTAGTATACATTTCAAGCCTCTTAACAAGCTTGGCATGTCGCTGCGAGAGCTCTTCTAGTTCACGGTAAAAAGAGACTGCATCTGGCAAGCTAGGTCACCCCTATCTCCTAGCTTTTCTCACTGTAGCAATGCTGTTGTCTGCAACACCATACTCTGGAAGCTTTTCACCATTAACCCAAACCTCCGTTATTGGCACGCTTTCGTCTAGCTCAACTTTGTAGACGAACTTGTGGCGGTGAGCCACTACAACCTCTATATACTCTCCCTCCTTAACGCCAAGCTCTCTTGCCAGATCAGGGTTAAGCTTTGCAACAGACTCTTTAAGCTCGTTGTGGAACTTTAGTCTAACTCTTCTTTCAACAATGGTGGTCTTTTTCTTCTCTGCTGCAAGCTGGCTTGCAGGCGGTATGAATTGTAGAGCTGCTCTAATGTCGATCTTCTTCTTAGGTACAACTTCTTCGCTTGCTTGTTGCTTGTTAGTCTTAGCCTCCTCTGCCATTGTCGCGCCCTCAGGATAGCATAGCCTTATAGAGGCTAAATAGCATTTGCTTATCGCCTAGCATACACTAGTGTAATGGCAGCACCTATAGCAGCACCTAGAGCGAGAGCAGCAATAAGGCTTGAAACATCGACCAGGTACTCTTTAACAATAACAGGTTTTGGTACAGTTTCTTTCACAACTTTTGTTTCTGTAACCTTTACCGTTATATAGTCAGTCTTGGTTACAGGTATTCTACCCTTTACAACCTTGTACACGGTCTCGTATATGGGTACAGTGACTGTAACAGTAGAGGTTTTGTACACTGTAGTTGTTGTGGTAATAGTTGTTGTCACGCCATAAACTTTTGTAAACGCTATTCTCGGTGCTAAAGGTGATACCGTGTACTCGGTTACATAGACGGTTAAAGGCCTTACAATTGGTAGCTTCAATGTTGTAGTTGTAGTAACGGTTTTTGTCACCATGACAGTTTTTGTAACTGTAATTTGCCTAGTAACAGTTGTTGTAAATGTAATAGTTGTTATTGTAGGCGAGGGTAGAGAGGGTTTAACCTTGAGAAGTAGCATGTATGTAAGACCTTCAACGTTGAAAACGGCAATGTATGTTCCACTTTTATCTGGCGCTTTCAGCCTCAATATCGTATAGCCTGTCGATCCTATTGAAAACGAGACATTGTAGACTATATTCCCTGTAGATAGGTCGTATAGGTGGAAGGTGGCGGGTGCTCCTGGAGGGCCGCATATTTTCAAGTAGAGCTCTTGGCCGGCTGATAGTGTTATGGTTTCGAGGCGTAAAGGTAGAGGTTCTGTTGAGACTTCAACATATTGTGAAAGTGCTAGACAGGTTGACATGAGCAGTGCAATGATAGTAGTTGCTAGTAGGGTTGCTGAGATCTTCAAGTCAGCACCCACACAGCTATTTGCGGAGAGAGCTACAATAACTCTCTCCCTTTGTTAGCGCGTTTAGGGGCTAGTCGGTGGCTAGTAGCCGTCTTGAGACTGTTAAGCTGCAACTACTAGCTGTACGTGTTTTGCGTGCGCTAAAGCCGCTCTACTCTTACCGTGAGCTAGCAAAGCTTGTAGGTTTACCTCCAAGCATGTTGTGCCGCTATACTCGGGGTATTACAATACCTAGTCCAGAGCATGCTAAAAGGATAGTTGAGTGTGTGCTTGAAGAGGGAAGGCTTAGAGAAATAATCTTGAGGAAGCTTGACGTTAAAGAGGGGTATATAGACACAAGATCGATATTCTCCGACTCTTCAATGCTGTCTCTAGTTTCAGCATATCTAGCCAAAAAATATGGTAATGCGAAGGTAACCAAGGTGTTAGTACCTGAGGCTAGAGGTATTCCACTTGCAACAGCAATAGCACTTGAACTTGACGCGCAACTGGTTATAGCGAGACGCGTCAAGGATAACCCTTACGAAGACTATGTAGAGTCAATAGCGCTTGACAACACCTACAACCCAATATACTTCTACGTACCACGAAAACACATTTCCTACAAAGATAGGGTACTTATAGTCGACGACTTGGTTGAAAGTGGGCAAACATTACGTGCCCTCTTAACAATTGTAGAGCATTGTAAGGCGAAGCTTGTAGGCATCTTCATACTAGTTGCGATAGGTAGTGCATGGCGCAAAAACCTAAACGTAAATGCCCCCATGGAGGCCATTTTAGAGTTGAGTAGACCTCTAGCTAGAAACCGCTAAGAAACATATATTCCGAGAGCCACTACAAGCAGTGCTGCTGCTAGAAATAGTACAGCGTATTGTTGAAGACCGCTTAAAGCAAGCAATCCTGCAAATACAACTGTCGCCATAAGAACAGTCAATAGCATATCTGGCTCAATGCGCGAGACCCGATCACCTCCTTTCCCTCACAACCACACCTACAAAAAACGAAAACTAAAAACTGTAACATTGTTTGAGGTGGTAGTGGTAAGCTTGGCTGTGTTGAAAACTTAAGGTGTTACATGTATGAAATCGACTAGCACATTTGTAGAAAAGATCTATGTCCAAGGTTTTAAAAGTGTTGCACATGAAGAACCGTTAGAAGTTGATCTAGCTCCTCTCACAGTGTTCATTGGTGGTGTAGGCGCTGGAAAGTCTGCCCTTATAAAAGGACTTGTCTTGCTTGGCGAAATGTTGTGTGAGAAGAAACTCTATAGCTTCAACCCATCATCAGACATTTATGCTGGTAGGAAGTTTCCAGCCTTACTAGCCTACTACATCAACAAAGAGGTTGTAAATACTATTTACCAGTTGAACAACTTGGTTCAGCGTTTCCAACCACAACAAGCACTTCAGCTTATCCAAACATTTCGTGAGGCAAAAATAAGTGATGTTTACGCTCCTGTTTTTGCTCTTGAATTGGATGCTTCTGGAGAACACCTCATTCTCCCCTTTGTCGATGTTAAAAAGGTTGTTGGTAGGAGAAGAGAGTCTCTGCGCCAGATAGCATCGACAATGTTTGCCGAGCTTTTAGCTGTTGCAGAGCAACATTTAGAGGTGCTTTCGCAGCTGTGCAGCTTTGTAGAATATACACCTGCAATTGTCGGGTTGCTACCTCCAGTCTACCGTGGTGTTCCAAAAGCGTCTAAGTCTAGTCCATCCTACTACTATTACTCGCTTTTAACGCGGTATGCCTCTGACGATGAGTTTAGGAATAGGTTTAGGACGTACATGCAGAAGATACTTGGTTTTGAAGGTGTTAGATTGCAAGTTGGTGAAGAAGGTGGTCAGCTTGTTCTCAAGCTAGAGCTGTACGATGGTAGGCTTGGAGACTGGATAGGGCTTGAATCTATGGGGATGTCGATAAAGCATATTATGCCACTATTGCTCTCCATGTCCCTTGTGAAAGAAGGTGGGATGCTCATAGCTAGTAATGTTGGCTGTCTATTAGACCCTAATTCTGCTAGAAATTTGGCTAAAGCACTCGTAGAAACCGTTGCTAGGAGTGTCCAAGTGGTAATGTCTACTCCAAGAGAAGATATTGTAATCCATTTGCTTGAAGAAGCTCTTGAACGCCTTGGAGAGGATAAAATTGCCATCTATGTTGCGGTGAAGAAACGTAGCTTACACCTTTACAAGCTTGAGCCAGGAGTACCGCTTCGAGGTCCTAGAGAAGCTCTAGAAGAACTGAGATCTAGGGGGTATTTACACCTTGTAACGTGAGAGGTGCTTGGATACTGTGGATGCTGTCAAAATCGCACCTTACAAGCCTACACCTCCCCATGTACTGCGTTTTCTAAGCTCTCTTCTACCCACCCTGCTCAGTGGCGTTGGCGGGCAGCCGGTATTCTACGAGGCTGGTTGTGGGCTGGCGCATGCATCCAAGATAGCGGTTTTACAGGGATTCTACTCTGTCTGTGTCGACATAGATGCTAGTATTATTGTCCAAGCAAAGAGGCTTCGTCGCCGATACAATACGCTTATAGACTACGTTGTTGGTGATATTAGAAGCTTCTGTCTTAGAAGAAACGATGTCGTCTACTACTACCTCTACGAGGGTGTAATGGGTGTTGTTGGAGATGCATTATGTGCTGAAGGAGTTGTTGTATCTCTAGACTACCCAGTCCCCCAATTTGAAACCCTTAACGCCTATGAAGTTGGTGGGCATGTGCTATACGTGCAAGCTGCTAAGCCTTCGAGAAACCAATGTTAACGCTCTATTGGCATCGTCTATAGCCCATGTCATGCCAAGCCTCTCTAGAGTTTCTGGAAGAGGCACTCCATATTCTTCGTGGAAGCCTCTAGCTCTATAGTATTCTCGAACAGCTTCTCTCAAATCGTTCCAGTCTAGAAATGCTTTCTCGCCTTTGAAGGGACCTTCTGGTATTGGTTCCATCCATCTTGGTGGTATTGTGTCTGCTTCAGGAACCTTGCCGGCTATAGCGGCAAAGATTCTAGCTAAAGCTTCAACTCTGTGTCCAACAAGCATTAGTTCGCTGATTGGCCGTTTTTGTCCTGTAACAGCCTCGTACAGTGCTTCTATGTCTTCGTCGCGGTATGGGGGGAATGCGCAGAGGCCAAGACTATCAATTAGAGCCTTCCTATCCCTATCTCTAATCAAACTCGCAATCTTTTCTCTAGCAGGCCCTTTTGAAGGAGGTTCAGAGCCGCTAGGCCAGCCACGTAGATGGCTAGCACCAATATCGGCTGTAGCATAGCTTAGCCCTAAGCCTCTTCTACCACGAGGATCCCAGGCTGGTGCTTCAAGACCTTTGACATGTACTGCGATATTGGCACCACGACCGAGAATCTGTGCTGCTCGAGCAACACCTTCAGCTAGGATAGCTCCTATACCCCTCCTATAGGCTATAAGCTGTGCTAGCTCTCTAACAGCTTCTGCATTACCAAACTTCGGCTCATGGTTTAAACATGTGAGCTCTTTCCTACCCACAAGCCTCTTCTCATACAACTCCATAAGCCATGCTACTGTCTCGCCAAAGCTTATAGCGTCCATACCAAATGCGTTTACCAGCCACTCAATATGTAGTATCTCGTCAACATCTAGTACGCCAACAGCAAGACCGAGCATAGCGAGTATTTCGTATTCTGGTTTAACGATGAGATGTTCAAAGCCTTTCTTGCGAGAACGTGCAAGCTTACTACACTTTATCGGGCAACCCCATCCCCAGATAGAGCCTGCCAACATCTTGTAGTCGGTTTTTGGAGCTTCTCTAGCTAGAACTTCCTCGGCTGAAAGCTTGCTAGCAACCTCTTCGGGAAGCCATGGCTTTGTCCAATGGTATGCTGGGCACATAGCATGCTTGCTACAGCTCTCAACACCTTTTAGTGTTCCATACTTGGACGTGTACTCGCCAAGAGGATCTCTTCTAAGCTTCTCATACACCTCAACATATAGTTTCTTTAGCTTCTCAGGATGTGCAATGCGGGGTTTGTGCCAGCCCCATACAGCTATAGCCTTCAACTTCATAGAACCCATAACAGCTCCTAGTCCACATCTTCCAGCAGCTCTTACACCATCAACCATTATGTTTGCAAACCTTACAAGATTTTCTCCAGCAGGGCCTATTGCAGCAACAGAAGCTCCTTTTCTAGTCTCGGCTTTCACACCATTAACAGTATCATAGACATTGCTACCCCATAGATGAGATGCACCTCTAATTTCAACCTCGCCATTCTCCACATAGATGTAGACAGGGTCTCTTGATGCGCCCTTGATGATCAGTGCATCAAAACCAGCCAGTTTGAGTTTAGCTGCAAAAACTTGGCCTGCATACGTGTCGCATAGTATACCGGTTAGCGGGCTTTTAGCTAGAAAGCCGACTTTAGAGGATGCAGGAGCTAGTCCAGCTAGAAGACCTGGCGCTACTATAAGCGCGTTTTTGGTCGGGTCTAGCGCATCTCCTTCAACTGGTATGTGCTTGTAGCCTAGATAGTAGAGGAGACCTTTTCCCCCAATGAACAGCTCGAATACCTTCTCGTCTAGCGTGTATACGTATGTCTTTGAGCGGGAAAGATCAACAAGCGCTATCTGGCCATGAACTCCGTACAAGGCTAGAGAACACCTCTGCCGCGGGACGGTGCATGGGTATCAAGAGTCTAGGCGGTAAAATCTTGCTAGCCTAATACGTCCCCCTACAGTACATGTATGGGTAGATGCGCCTGAAACGGGTGTTGGAAGTGGGAGCTACTCCTAGTTTGGAACGATACAGATTGCTTGCAAAAACCGGGATACTGCGTCTAATAGCAATATTGTTTGAGCATGGTTCGATGCCTATTCACCGCATACCACGCTATGGAGTTGGCGTTGGCACTGTATACAAGTCAGCTAGAGAAGCAACTGTATTAGGACTTGTAAAACCATACAATTGTGGTAACAGTGTTTGTTTGGAACTTACCGAGAAGGGCAAAAAGATTGGAGAAGTACTACAAAAACTACTAGATGTGTTAGAAGAGGTTATTGGGGGTGTGAGGACCGCCTGAGCCTTCTGAAGAGATGATGTGCCCTTGCACTCACCGAGCCCCCGCAGAAGCATAGCGAGTAGTATAGTGTCCAAGTATTCTTGTTTTTTCAACAGCGTAGTGGAATGGGATGAGGTCTAGCCATGCACTGGTAGTGACTAGCAGGCGATCGCCACGGTACACCGACTTTATAGCATTTAGTTGTGATGCAAAACGCTCGTACGGCTCTATGTATATGTTCCGAGCTTCAATAACACCAGCGCCAAGCTCGTGTCCACCAACACCTTTTTCTCTAACAAGCTTCAAACCCCTCTCAAAAGCATCTACAAAGTCTAATATTATCGTTTTAGCTTTAACATCTAGTATTCTCTCGTAGATGTCGGGGCTAGGTACATTGTAGGGTATAGCTAGTCTTGTCTCCGCATTTCCAGCAGCTTTAAACACGATGTTCACGGCTTCAACAGCTTCAGAAGCTTCATCAGGTTTAGCATCTACATCAGCAAACATAGGCTCGTCAACCTGTACAACAGATGCTCCAGCTTCTACAGCTCTTCTAACCTCTTCAGCGAGAAGCCTAGCTATAATCTCCATAAGCTCCCTATCATTCCTGCCAGTTCGATTCTTCGACAGCTTTGTGAACGTGTAGGGGCCTGGAACAACAACTCTAATTCGAGCCCAGTCGGGTAGTATGGAGCGTAGCGTCTTAACTCTTGGAGCTAGTACAAAGCGTTTTGGGTCTGGCTCTTCCACGAACACGGGGATTCTGTAGAAGAAGTTGTTGTCAAACCATCTTAGAAGACCGTCAATGTACACGCCTCTCCAAGCCTCGGCAAACGGTCTTAGAGGGTCGTGCCAGTCAAGCATACCATCAACAACACTATACATTCCAGCGCCAAGCTGGACACCTACAACGACTAGCATATCCTCATAGACTACTCTCTGAACCTCAGCAAGCCCAGCTTCTCCTTCCTCCTCAAGCTTTCTCAAAGCCTTTCTCAGTCTAGCACTCCTAGGATATCCTCCAAGCACATCAGCTATAAACTCCACATCAAACACCATAGCATACTAAAGGGGTTAGAAGTATAGGTGTTTAGCTGCAGGGAGACATTGTCGAAAGAGTATAGGGGTAAAAGAATAGTCTTATGGCCAATAAACATAGATGCTTCTGCATCGCGGAAAGAAGGTCGCAAGATACCGTTAAAACATGCTGTTAGAAAGCCTAGAGTTGAGGAAGTAGTAGAAGCTGCAAAAAGACTAGGACTCGACCCTCAGGTAGAGGAGGCAAGATACCCGCGTAGATGGTGGGAGCAGAAACAACGCATTGTCGTCAACAAGATGGGGTCGAAGCTAAAGACGCTAATAGCTATAGCTGAAGAGATAAAGAGGTTAAGGGAGGAGAAACGATTACGCCACCGCTAGAAGTTTGGGAGGGGCGGCCCCGCCAGTTAAGGATGTGTAGACCGCGGGGGGTTGTAGTTTGAGTCCAAGCTGAGCCCTCCCGCGGCCCCTGGCGGGGCCGCCGATATAGTGGAATGTGTTGGTGGAGAAATATGTCTTGTCTTGCAGAATACGTTCGTTGGCTTAATCTTGTTGCGTCTTGGGGGGTTAGTCCATGCTATTTTGCGTATCTAGTGGCATTCGTAGCTGAGCAGTGTAATGTTGATGTGGACGAGGTAGTCAAAGAGCTACTGTATGATGGTTGGGAGCTCTTTATCGAGGCCCGCACAAAGGGGTGTTTTAGTGGTAGTGTTGCTGCTCGTGAAGCGCATTCAAGAGGTCGGCGCAAGCGTCGTAAAGCGTATTCTGGTTTGCCCAAACGTTCTGCTCTGCGGTTCTGCGAAGACGATGATACCGAGGTATTTGATAGGTTGGTGCCACTTTCAAGCCATAGACTATATCGCGTAATACAAGTGTACAGCTGATATAGGGGTAACATGCACAAAGAAGTTGTAATATATCTACCATCATCGCAGCCAGAAAAGTACAAAGGTATTGTCGAAATGTTCAAGAGAGCTGGTTTCAGCGTACATGTTGAGCATGTCTGCGATATAGATGATATTGCTGTGTGGGGACCATTTGGCGTTATTCGCGGTAGTGGCGAGGTAAGAGTAGTGTTAAACCAGCTCATGGTTAGCTGCAGCGTAGGGCGCGGAAAAGCTCGTCAAGGTCTCTCAATGCATACCAGAAGTTGAATAGTGGATAGTGTTTTGGCTCCTCCTCACATGGTATTACAGCGTAGACTGGCTTTGCTTGTGCTATGGCAGCTCTAACCTCCATGTCAACACCCATGTGGAGTTCCCCGTACATTGTCGGCCTATAAGCTATCAAGAAGTCTGATTGTGTTACATAGGCCATATCCCTACTCTCTATCTGTGTCTGTATTAGGTTTCGCACAACGTTCATATAGCCCTTATTGAGCACTGTCTCCGATGTCGGGTAAAGAAGCCTATCGAACACCTCATCGGCCAAATTTACCGGGTACCTGTAGTCTTGGTGTATGGTGTCTCTAGGGTATGGCCAGCGATCAGCGTAGTCTATGACGATCTTCATTTCACCTTTACCATCAACTATCAGTTCGTCTATTGCTGTTGGGCTGAAGAGTATTAGGTCTCTGCACCGTCTAGACACAATCTCTTTGAACTCTTCTATCTCTTTAGCGTCGGGGTGTTGTGGCAGAGGAATACCTTCTGCTAGTGCCTTCATCCTAACCTTTGTAATTGGATGTGATATGTACACCTTCCTAAACTTTTTCACACCACCATATTCCATTCCCAGCGCGTCAGCTAACAATCTCGTGTGCTGCTCTCTTGAGTGCTTGTTGGCCATTATATAGACGTTTACTCCTTCAACCTTTAATAGAGTTAACATGCTTTGATCGGCAGCACGCCAGTAGAGGATGGCTACTGGATCTAGTGCTTGATTACGTGCAACACCTGGTGTGTATCCCTTTTCGGCTCTCTGTGCTAGTCTTGTAAGAGCGTGGTAGTAGTCTTCTACATAGTAGATTACGGTGTGGAGACCGGGTAGTTTGTTGAGTAGTGGTAGGATGGGGTTTGGAACAATGTGCCTCCTCCTATGATAGGTTAGATGGAAAGTTACAACTATTGCTTCACTATTACTCGCCTTTACAGCTTCAACCATTTTGTTGAAAGCCTTGATAAACTTTTCAATAGCGCTTTTCCTGTTTATTAGGAGCAGCTCTATCGCGTGGTATACTGGCGCGTTAAACTCCTCCTCAACAAATTCTTCAAACTTCATTGTTTCGACATTGAATTGTCTCTTAGCATAGTCGGCTATAGAGCCAACATCAACTCCTGTTACACCAGTCAACACAACTACACGTTTTCTGTTAGCCGTAACCATCACCTCTAAAGAGGCTGCCTACAGCTTCCCAAGCAAGTGGATTGCAGCTTATACTCGCACAAGAATTTTGTCTTAGTCTAGTCCTTCTACGGTATTCGGGCATGAGTCTTGGCTAACAGGATACCGCTATACGAGTTACACAAAAGTTTTGGCGCTCATTTTGGCGTTTTTGCAGGGTGGGAAGCACCGATAAACTATGCTAGTGTGCTTGAAGAGCATATGGCTGTTAGAAGGAATGTTGGCGTCTTTGATCTTAGTCACATGGGCCGTTTGGTGGTTGAGGGTCCAGATGTTTTCAAACTACTTGACAAGCTTGTACCACGAGTTATAGAATCCGAGAGAGGTATGATGGTAGGACCTACAGCTTTTCTAAATGAGCAAGCAGGTATAAAAGATGACGTGATGCTCTACAACCTTGGAGACAGATGGCTTGTAGTAACTAACGCTGTTAACAGGAACAAAATTGTAGAATGGCTCGAACACAATATAGAGAGGCTAAAGCTACACGCGAAGGTCCTGGATAAGACGATGGAGTGGGTGATGATAGCTGTTCAAGGCCCAAAGGCTGTAAAAGCCATTGAGTCGTTGGGTGCTCCCAAAGAGGTTCTAGACCTTAAACCATTGAGATTTCTAGAAAACGTTGTTTTTGAGAAGGCTAGAGCAAGAGCATTAATAGTTTCTAGGAGTGGATGGACGGGAGAAGACGGGTTTGAGATAATAGTTGAGGCTAGTGATGGTGAGAAAATCCTACGTTTACTCCACGATGAAGGTTTTACCTTCTGCGGGCTTGCAGCTCGTGATAGTCTTAGGATGGAAATGGGATTTCTCCTCTACGAACACGAGATAGACGAGAATGTGTCGCCTGTAGAGGCCCGATACTGGCTTGTTTTCACGCCAGGGCCAAAGAGAGACTGTATTGGTTGTAGAGCTCTCGTTGAAAAGTTGAGAAAAGGTGTTGAGCGTGTAAGGGTTGGTTTGAAGCTGTCAAAGAAGGCTAGAATAGTTCCGCGCAAGGGCGACAAAGTATTTGTCGAGGATGTCGAAATTGGCGTGATTACTAGCGGAGCCTATAGCCCTATACTTGGAAGAAGTATTGCACAAGCATACGTTGATGTTAGACATGCTTTGTTAGGCTTAAAAGTTGAGGTTGAGAGGAGAGGTAAGAGGTATTCAGCGAAAATTGTAGAACCTCCTTTTGTACAGCCAACGTCTACGCTAGGCAAACCCGCACTCTAAGCATTCAGAGCGACGATCTCAATATCCAAGCTCTCTGCAACTCTCTTGGCCCAAGGCTCTATGGCGTGCGCTACTAGTATTGGCACGATAACCACATCCTGGTTTTCACTATACTCGACAGCTACACGTTCAACGTCGTCTAGCAGAGAGTATAGATCGCTAATTGTAGCCACATCCACACCATAAACTACGAAGACTATATCATCAAGCACAACCAAAGCCCTACAACGTTCTCCCTTCTCCAAAAACCTTATACGAAAACTTTCTTCCTCCTCACGTGCAGCAATAGCAAGAGCCTCGACAAAGTAGCATAGGTAGTCACCAACACCTTCACCAATCTGACCACTGTACGAGACATTTTCTAGGGCTAAAGCCACCACGTTATCCCAAGAACAAGGCTAGCTTACGACTATTGCACAAAAACAGGTAGACCTAGTATTAACTGCTACGATGTTAACGTGATATCCCAACTACATGGCAAGCACTTGGGGCTCAGAGGCGCCCAAATACAACATCGCCCCTGCTGAGAGGGCTTCAGATGGTAGGTGGGCGGTTCTTCATAGCCCCATCTAGAAAGTTTGTACCTGGATTTGCAGCTTTAAAAGAACATGTTGAGTTTAAGTAATGGTGGTTTTTCAAGCTTTTTTAGTTTAATCTTCTTCAACTCCCTATAGACTTTATCTACAAACTCTTGTATTTCACTGCGTGTTACACCGCGCTTCTCAGCTTCTGAAAGCACAATCTTTTCAACCACATCGTATCTCTTATATTTTTCGTTTAGCTCTCTCCAAGGTATGCCCTTCAAAGCATCTGCTATCCTCTTGTCGAAAGGTAGTACTCCTTGGATCATCAGCAAAGAGATTATCGGGTAGCCCATGTATCCTCGGTATCTAGTGCCGTTGTCGTCGCTGTATGCTTCCCCTTTTACAGGGTCGACATAGACTACGTATACTCTGTCGCCTAGACTTGATCTAACTCTTGCAAACTTTTTATCCTCGGAAACAAGCTCGATTCTACCATCAGCTATAGCGCTTAAAGCCTCCAATACCTTTATACGTGGAGGAGTACGTAACCAAGTCATAGTGGTATTGGACCCCCAGCATCAACTTTTACGGTTTAGCCTCATAAGAGGTCTTGGCCTCTAGACTTGGGAGTGGATGATGAACATTTCGGCTAGAGCTACCCCGAGCTTGGGGGATGGCTTATATCACCCTCGCTGACAATTTTCCCTCTAGCAAGCACTTCGAGAGCCTCTTCTATAACCTCCTCTTCACCCCTATTTGTCTCCAAGAGTTGGCTTTTAGCGTAGAAGGGCTTCTTGCCCGAATCTTTGCCCAAAAACCTTCTCTCAAGCTCAACCGCTCTACGTAATGGGTGTGTTGTAATGTTTATGTAGGCTCTCACTATAGCAGCTACGGTTGCTTCATGTAATACTATGATCTGGTCTTCAAACTCGAGTATCAGGCGTAGGTGGAGATGGCCTGGGGGTATGAAGGCTATGATCCTTTTCACGTTCTCGTTAGGGTATATGCGAACCTCCTTTTCCAACAAAGGACACCCCGGTAAGGCCTAGACGGTCTAAGCTACATTCGATTTTCCCAGCACCATCTACTGCTATGATCGCAGTTCTGACAAGTTGCTGGTCAAGCGTGATGTAAGCATGCCATGTGGGACTCTAGCTCTCCACGCTTTTAGAGTAACGCTAGAGTCATGCTCTAATTCCTCGAAGTTTTGTATTGTAGATCTTGACTGCTACCTTAACAGAGGATACAACCGTTTTTGCAGCGTTGAAGGTGTGGATGGTCTTAGCGTTGGTCTCGCATTTTAAGGTATAATTGTTTTCTCCTCCCCCTGTAGAGGGTTTTGGTATTGTATTACCATGGAACTTTTTTCAAGTGTAGCATGTAGGCTAGGAGGTTTGTGAGAGGGTGGAGTACAAGTGTCAGTAGGACTAGCACTAGTATGTCTGTTGACGTTAGATTGTCTAAACCTGCAATCTTTGCTGCTATGAGAGCTCCTGCTAGAAAGTCTAGCTGGTCTAGTATTGGTGCTGGTGAGCCTGGTGGTAGACCAAGTCTCCTCTTTATAAATGAGCCTAGAAGATCGCCAAAGACTGCTCCTGTTGATAGGATAAAGCCCTTTTCTAGACCAGCCTCTACAATGCCTAGCAGTTGTTCGATAAAGCCTGTGATGGAGCCAGCTAGAATGCCAGATACAAGGCCTTCAACAGTTTTTGAGTTGCCAAAGATTCTGCGTCCATCAAGCCAGTTTCTACCTCCATCTAGGGGGTGGAGGGTCCAGGGAACGAGTTTGGAAACTACCACTGGCACTGCGTTGGCTATATAGGCTGGCAGTATGAATGCTATTAGCCTGAATATGTCATATTGCAACTTCTTCACCACTTGCTAGTCAAGCGTGTCTCCTGCAGCGAAGAACCTTCCTATGGGTAGGGTTAAAGGTGGTCTCTTAGGTTTGGCGTGTAGGGTGTAGAGGATTGTCTCGTGAACGTGTTAGGCTGGCTATAGTTGTGGCGGAATTCAACTATGATGTGACCTTTCTAATGCTGCAGAGAGCACTTGAATATGCAAAGTTTCTAGGTGCTGAGGTAACCTATGTAGTTAAAAGCCCTGGTTCTTACGACATGCCAGTTCTCGTTGAAGAGTTGTTGAAGAAAGAGGAGGTAGATGCAGTTGTCACCTTGGGTGCGGTGATAAAGGGTGCTACTAAGCACGATGAGGTTGTAGCACATCAAGTTGCTAGGAAGTTGTTGGACTTGGCAACAAAGTATGGTAAGCCTGTAACACTTGGAATTTCTGGGCCTGGTATGACTAGGCAACAAGCTCTTGAACGTGTTGATGAGTATGCACGTCGAGCTGTTGAAGCAGCAGTGAAACTGGTTAGAAGGCTTAAGCAGCTGCGTCAAGCAAGGTATGAGGGTAAGACAATAGTTGTTGAGTAGGCGAGCCTCTTGGGGCTCGAGATACGTGTTGGATTGCTACTTTATGGCCGTAGCGAGTTAAAGTTGTTGAAGGGTAAATGTATTGAGCTTGATGATGAGGGGAAAATAGTAGGTGTTGGAGCTAACTGTAGCCCATACACTGTAGACCTGGGCGCATCAACTCTTCTTATGCCACCACTATGCAATGGCCATGTACACGTTTTTGATCTCGGTGTTGCCGATAGGTGGGAAAACTA
>DQUB01000042.1 GCA_015662475.1 Pyrodictium sp. | reverse complement strand
CTTGAAACACACATTTGTGTACTTCAAACAGTATATGATGCTCTTGAAAGAGGCTATGATGTTGTTGTAGCTGTCGATGCAATAGGCTCACAACTTGCTTCAGATCACGAGTATGGAGTACGTGCAATAGAGAAGCTGGGTGCAGTTCTCCTACCAGCAGAATCTATAGTCTACTGGCTGCTAAAATCGGCTGAACATCCAAAGTTTAAAGAGGCTCTAGAAGAGGTGAAGAAGAGGCGAAAAGCACTATCAAGGTGAGTATAGCCTAGACTTGTAAATTGTTTCAAAAACCCTCTAAATGCCTGCTCAAAATGTTTTTCCCACATTTATGGTGTGGTAGGCTACTACATTTTGCGTTTGTCTATTACTCTTTTTGCCTTGCCTCCCTCCTGTCTTGGGAGTTGGCCTGGGTCTACGATTATTACTCGTGGGGTTACGATTATGGTTTCTCTAAGCTGGTGTTTTAGTTGTTCTGCTAAACGTTCTTTCTCTTTCTCATCTAGCTTTCTGTTTGCCTCTACGTACACGTATAGTCGGTCTAACTCTCCCTCTCTTTCAACGACTATTTGGTAGTATGGGCTTGCCCATGGCTGTGAGAGTACTACTAGCTCTATGGCTTGTGGGAAGACGTTTACACCGTTTATTATGAGCATATCGTCTGCTCTACCCTTTATCCTGGCGATCTTACGCATTGTTCTACCGCAGTCGCATGATGTGGTGTCTAGCAGTTTTGTTATATCGTTTGTCCAGTAGCGTATAAGGGGCATTGCATCGTGTGTGAGTGGGGTTACAACTAGTACTCCTTCTTCCTCGGGTTCTAGAGGTTCTCCTGTCTTGGGGTCTACAACCTCTACTAGGTAGTGGTCTTCCCACACGTGTAGGCCGTCGTGTAGATGGCATTCTACAGCTGTACCTGGCCCATAGAGTTCGCTCATGCCATAGATATCGTAGCTGTCCATGTCCCATAGCTTGTTTATCCTCTTTCTCATCTCTTCACTCCACATCTCGGCTCCCAAGAACCCTACACTGATCCGAGTGTCTTTTGCCGGGTCTATGCCCATTTCTAGAGCAACTTCTGCAAGTCTAAGAGCATAGTTTGGCACAGCACCAAGAACTGTAGCACCCAAGTCTCGTATCATCATGACGTGCCTCTGTGTATAGCCTGTACCAGCTGGTACAGCTAGAGCACCTAGTTTTTGTGCGCCATAGTGGAAGCCAAGACCTCCTGTAAACCAGTGGTAGCCAAGCGCAATGTACACTATGTCTCCTCTACTCACTCCCCCAGCTGCAAACGATCTAGCCATTAACTCAGCCCAGTTTTCCAGATCTTTTGAGGTGTAAGCTACGATCGTAGGTTTCCCAGTTGTACCACTACTCGCATGTATCTCCACAACATCTTCTATTGGGACAGCTAGTAGGCCGTATGGGTAGTTTTGGCGTAGATCGTCTTTGTATGTGAATGGAAGCTTTCTAACATCCTCAAGACTTCTAATGTCTTCAGGCTTTATACCAGCCTCCTTCAACTTCTTATGGTAGAATGGGACATTCTCATACGCTCTCTTAACAGTTTCGCGAAGTCTCTGCAACTGCAACTTCTCAATTTCCTTACGAGGTGCAGCTTCTATGTGAGGATGTAACATGTAGGGTTTAACCGGCATAGTCTACACCCTGGATACCGGATTGAACAGGGTTAGAATCTGGAGACATTACAAGAACATGTACTGCTTCAACTGCCGTTGAGAGCGAAGGATGTGGTTTGGCTAAAGACTCTGTGTTGGCTTGAACAATAGTCCCACGCCTTGCACACTCTGTTACAGTTTCACCTATTAATTTGTTTCCCTCTATTTTCCCACCAAGCAAAACTTTTTATTAGAGACAGAATCTTGTGGGTAGGTGGTGGGACTAATGGTCGTTGAAACACTTGCAATAGCATTGATAGTTGTGGTTGTTGCATTCGTCTACAGCTTCTCTAGCAGAGATGTTGAAGCATCTCTCGAGTTGGGCCTTAGACCTAGAGTGAGGAGGTGATGGAAATTTATCTCGGAAGGTGTTATTGCATCATATCTTCTAGCCTCGCTGGTTCTCGGCGCAATATTCAAGTCTAAAGCTGATACCATCAAGGGATTTTTGGTGGCAAATAGAGAGGTTAGAGATTGGCTTCTAGCATTCACCTTTGGAGCTACATACTTTTCAAGTGTAGTGATAGTTGTTGGCGGTGCATGGGCCTACATGTGGGGTCCAACAACGCTACTAATACCTCTTCTCAACGTGGTTGTAGGTGCTTTTCTAGCCTTTATCGTTGTGGGTAGAAAGATTGCAAGGTTGAGTCTAGAGTTGGATGCTTTGACAGTGCCAGAGCTTCTAGCGAAAATACATGGTAGTAGTGTTCTGCAGAGAGTGTTTGGCATTGTAACTTCTGCTGGATTAACACTTTACGCTGCTACTGTTATTAGTGCTGTTAGCGCTATGGTTGGAACAGTGTTCCATGTAGATTTGAGGCTAGCAGCCTTCATCATTGCAGGTGTAATGGCGCTGTACATTGCTCTTGGTGGAATGTATAGTGTTGTTTGGACAGATGCTCTTCAAGGGGTTGTAATGAGTAGTGCTATAGCGGTAGTAGCTCTTCTAGCTCTTGGACGTGTTGGTGGACTAGCAGGTTTAGAGCATGTAGAGCCTTTGAAGCCAGCTCCAATAACACTGATAGTTGACCTGGCTCTTCTAACGAGCATTGCTGTATGGGGTTTGCCACAGCTGCTCAATAGATTCTACACTGTTGAGAGTCCCAAGGTTGTGAAGAGAGCAACCGGTCTAGCAACCTTCTTTGCATTCATTGTCTCGTTCGGCTCCTTCCTAACAGGTCTTGCAGCTCGACAACTTGTTGCCGGCATACCTCCCATGAAGGTTGTGCCAACGCTAAGTCTAGAGCTTCTAGGAGAGGTTGGTGCAGCAGTATTTGCTGCAGCGGTATTAGCAGCTGCTATGAGTACAGCAGACTCTATAGCCTTGACTGTAGCGAGCGCATTTGTATACGATGTTTTGGGTGTGAGGAGTACTAGAACTGTTAGAGCTGCTAGTTTTCTAGCAATGCTTGTTGCAGCTGCTATTGCTGTTGCAACATTGTCACTGCCAAAGAATCTTGCTGAAGCTGTAACAGCCATATTCAAGACTGGGTGGACGCTAACAGCTGGAGCATTCCTAGTACCAGTACTAGCAACACTCTACGACAAGAAGGTGGGCAAAACACCTATTCTAGCAGCATCGATAGCAGGAATGCTGGTATCAATATTCTTTGGCCTTGCAAAAGCACTACGTATAGCACTGCCCACCACAATTACAACATTGAGTTTCACAATAACAATACTAGCTTCTCTAGCAGTCTATGTTGTTGCAAGAATGGCGGCTATGCTCAGAAAGTAGGTTTTGGCCTCTTGGGCTTGGCTGGAAATGTGGAAAACAATGCTTTTTTCCCACAATTTTCCCGCAGTAGAACCTAGGTGTTTTCAGCAATATGCCTCGTTACGATGAGGTGTTGGAGAAGCCTGGTACAACCCGTCTAATGTTGGGCAATGTTGCTATAGCGAGAGGGTTTCTTGAAGCAGGAGTACAGTTTGTAGCAGCATATCCTGGTACGCCTAGTAGCGAGATTGTTGAAGCGTTAGCCTATGCTTCTAGAAGGCTTGGTGTTCCATATGTTGAGTGGAGTGTTAATGAGAAGGTTGCATTGGAGGCAGCATGTGGTGCAGCAATAGCTGGTGTTAGAGCTGTTGTTGCGATGAAGCATGTTGGGTTGAATGTTGCTGCTGATCCTCTCTTCAGCATCTCCTACACTGGAGTTGAAGGAGCGTTGGTTGTAGTATCTGCTGATGATCCGTGGATGTGGAGTAGCCAGAATGAGCAAGATAATAGGTGGTATGG
>DQUB01000147.1 GCA_015662475.1 Pyrodictium sp. | reverse complement strand
GTTCTAAGACCATACTGTGTAATTGTCCACTCGTGAGTCCCACAAAAATCCATTATCTTGATAGGCTCGTCGCCAAACTCCTTACGAAGCTTTGACGCAATAGCATGGATTGCACGTACAACTTCACGTGCAATAGGCTTACTACGATACAATTTTAAAAGTTTTTGGAGGATAATGTGTTCTTTTCCCAAGCCAGCTATTCCTCGCAAAATAAGGTGGAAAAACGTGGGTTTTAAGAGGTGTTAGCGTAGCGGCGATCGAGACCGTCTTTTTGAAAGTTTTAAAGTTTAGCTGAAAAGCTGTGCATAGCGAGATCTAAAGGCCTTTATTCTCGCTGTCTCTAATGGGCTGACGCCACGCTTATCGGCCAATAATAGGGTGAAGAATCCTACGAATAGTGTTCCCCACATCAGCTTTGCCAAAGGCGATCTACCATTTAGCTCGATAGGGTAGACAGGGGCTCCTACAACCTCGCTAAGCGTCTTAACCATCCTAGAACATGTATTATCGTGTATGAATGCGATGATAGACGCTTCCACATCTTCCAAAGAGCCCTCTATATCGTTGTGGAAGGATTCTGGCAAGAACCAGGCCATTGCACTAACCTTTGCATTTTCGCAAGCTTCGTTTTTAGCACGTATGGCTAGGCTCTCGAAGGGTGAGCACGAGATGAATGTGTATAGTTTGGCGTTTCCGGTAGCAGTGAGAGCCTCTCTAGCAAGCTTGACTATACCATCTACCTGTCCTAGTACATCAATACTCTCAACAATGTGTTCTTTTGGTACTCTGACAAGTCCAAACCTAGCGAGTGGTTCTAGAGTAGCGTAGAAGAGCTGTGCGAAACTTGCTCGAGCAGCTGGTCCTCTAACTATCTGGGTGGCTGGTACATTAGCCTCTTCGGCTTCTTTCAACAGTCTACCACCACCAGCAACAACGTATACTAGAGCTCTTCTAGCTAGAGCTTCTCTCAGACAATAGAGTGTTTCAAGTGTTTCTCCAGAAAAGCTCACAAGGACAACAAGGTCGTCTTTGCCAACCCATGCAGGAAGTCTATGGCTCTTCACTGTGTGCACAGGCACACCTCCATAGACTGCAACGAGGCTAGCAAGATAGTCGCCAACACCCCCAGAACCCCCCATACCACACACAACAACTCTTTTAGCTCTAGAGTAGCCTATGGGGAAAGATGTGTTTGAAGCAGCTTTTAGGCTGTTAGCAGCATAGTCTCTCCAAGAGCTATAGGCTTTCCACATTACGTCAAAGTCACTTGACATATGCTGACCACCATGAACAGTAAGACGTGCTGTGGCACGCTAAAATCTCTAGCAAAAGTCGAGGGGTTTGCCCCGGCTTAAAAGCCTATGACGGCTTAAGCTGGTATGTTGAGGCATATTGACCAGATAAACTTAAAGAGGCTGAGGCGCGGAGAGCTTCACTGGCGATAGAAATGTCTGATTATCTTGCGCAGCTAAAGGACATATTAAACCCAAGACTAACTTCGAAAGGCTACAAGATGTTCCTAATGGGGTCAACACTGAAAATCTTGAAGGGTACACAAGCGATAATGAACATATACGATAGGGGAGAAATGGTAGAATTGACGTTTAAAGGCCAAAAATACACCTACGACAAATGGTATACTAAGCCAGAACATCTAGCAAACATAATCGTACGTGTAATCGAGCACCAGCAACCTTAACTCCACGCTAGAGGATTGACTGTCGAAGAGTACACATCAACATAGTTTTTTGGAGCAAATCTCACATACAGTCACAGCTCCACTATCAAGGCCCCCTCAATGTTGCAAAACTATTCGAGCTATTCTAGACCCTCATTTGCTAAAAGCCTTCGATTGCAGGTTGCCTACCCGTACTCGCTGGTGATACTGTCCAAGGATAGTGTTCCAGCACCTGTCAGGACTTGCGCAGTGGATATAGCAATGCACCTAAGCTCTTTATAGATATGTGCCCGGTAATATCGAAAATATCGGCCCAAGAAGTTACACCTTGAGCCCATGAGCGATGAGTTTTACTTACTCCTCATGCGGTGCATTGCACATGGTGAAAGGTATGGCTCGCCAGAGAGGTCTAGACGAGCTAGACCACAAGATATTAGAAGCGCTCAAGGAGGCAGGCCAGCCTCTAAGACCCAAAGAAATTGCTGAAAGAATTGGCGAGGACGCTAGGCGTATTGCAGCCAAGATGAGGAAGCTCGTAAGACTAGGTCTTGTGGAGAGGCTAGAAGACGGACGCTATCAAATAACAGAAGCTGGTAAAGAGGCTGCAGGAGCAGGAGCAGAAGCTGGTGGCATGTGAAAAAGGAGTCGTGAGTGATAGTTTCCTCCTCTAAACTCTTTTTTCTCCCCCTTCTCCCTAGAAGCTGGTTTCACAACTCTTCTACATTGAACAATGTTCGCCCTTGCATCATCCTATCTTGCTTTGCTCGGCTGTTGTTCCAACTCGCGGTCACATACTACTTTTATGTTTTCGTCTATGTTTAGGCTGGTGTGGGGTTGCTGAATTTGGCTGTTTACAGTATTATACTTGCTGCAGGGCGTGGTGAGAGGCTTTGGCCTTTAACGTCTACTCGGCCTAAGCCTCTTCTCCCCTTGCCTGGCGGGGATACACTTTTAAGTCGTGTTGTTAAGCTTTTGAGAGGTGTAGTTGACGGTTTTATCTTTGTAGTAGGCTATCTTGGCGATCTTGTGCGCTGGTATGTTGACAATATCTTAGGAGTTCCATGCTACTATGTTTTTCAAGAAGTTCAGCGTGGTACTGGTGATGCTGTTAGGCTTGCTTTTGACAGGCTTCCTCGTGGTGTTGATTTGGTGGTGGTTGTTTACGGCGATCTCATGTTTGACCGTGGCATTGTTGCACGTGTTAGAGAGTGTATTGAAGATGGTGTGAATTGTGTTGTGGGTGTTTGGAGGGATGATCCATGGAATTATGGGGTATTGTTTGTTGATGGTAGGGGGAGGCTTGAGCGTGTTGTAGAGAAGCCTTCTAGGGAGGTTGTTAGTGGTCGTTCGCTCGTCAATGCAGGCGTATATGTTTTTCGCGTAGACGAGCTATCTGGTGTGCTTGACAAGCTTAAGCCTAGCATTAGAGGTGAGTACGAGCTTACAGATGCTCTGAACATGTTAGCTTCAACTGGCAGTGTGAAGGTTGTAGGTTTTGAAGGTTTTTGGGCAGATGTTGGCAGGCCTTGGGACTACCTAGACTCTGTTCGTTGGCTCATAGAATCTAGTCTTGGAGGTGAACAGGTTGTTGAGGGTGAAGTTGAGCCTGGTGCACGCCTAGTAGGCCCTGTCTATGTTGGTAGAAACGCAGTTGTTAGAAGCTATAGTGTTGTTGAGGGGCC
>DQUB01000053.1 GCA_015662475.1 Pyrodictium sp. | reverse complement strand
CTACTATGACTCTAGCATATGTTTTTAGAGCTGTTTTCTCCTCAGCAAAACTAGCACCCCGGCTTGTAACAACAATTCTATGTCCATACTCGAAGGTTAATACACCTGCAACCATAGCTCGAGACGTTAAGCTACTAGCACCTTCGATGATGGCTTCTGCATGTTCAGCTGCACTCTCTAACGCGTTTCTAAGCTTGTTGTCTGCAAGACCGTCAAGTGGTCTGCCCGTAGGCTCTGGGAGAGGAGCATAGGGTTCGGCTTTTCCAAGCTTGTCTATAAGGTTTAGAGTCTTTTCGACAAGTTTTTCGCAGTCTAGAGGGTTTTCAAAGACTGCTTCTGCAACATAGATTTTCTGGTTTTTGGATAGGTAGAGTTGGACTTCAACCCCCATCCAATCCTGGACTGTTGAAATGCGTGTGTTAGCGAGTTTTACCATGACGCGGTGGAAAGCCCACATGCTCAACGCTGCTTCGCTAAACCCTCTTCGGATAGCTTTTCCCACAACGGTTTCCCCTAAGCCGAGCAGTTTATCGCGATCTTGTACTAGGCTCATTCCGGTGCTACCTCCACCCTCATAGGCTCTAGAAGTACTTCAGGCCCACCAAACCAGACAGGTATACCTTGCATAGGCTCTCCTTTGCCGCAGAATGCCGCATAGAATCTCAGATTTCGGCTTTTTGCACGTATACTGCTATAGAATTCTCTTGTTGTAAACTGTATAACGGGGTTGCGTACAGGCTTGCCTAGCTCGCCTTTCTCGACCAAATATGCTTCTAGCCCTACGTATCTTTGACTCCACCGCACATCATCTATATTCCACTCCATATACGTGTGGATGTAGATGCCATTCCTAGCCTCTTCAAGAAGCTCTTCAAACCTCCAATCGCCAGGTTCTAGATAGGTGTTTGCCATTCTAATAATCGGCTCACTAGCATAGTCGAGAGCACGTGCAGCAGCATTGCTAGAGGTGTTGAAGAGAGGAGCTGTCCAGCGTGCTTGTAGAGGCTCGTTAATGAGGCCCTCTCTGTATATGTAGCGTGGTCTAGCTGGTACAGTCTCGTCGTCGTAGAGGTAGAAGCCAAAGCTACCCGGTATTGTTGGATCGTCAATCACTGTTGCTTGTTCATTTCCTATCCTGTATACGCCCACCATATCCGGTTTAACAAAGCTGAGACCAGCTTGTGCTGCTTCTCTACCGAGAATACGGTCAGCCTCCATAGGATGACCAGCACTTTCATGCACTATTAACCCTACCACCTCGCTACCCAGGATTACAGATACCTTCTCTTTTGGAGGCTCAACACCTTCTAGCAAAACCTTCTCAAGACGAGAAACCTCGTTTGCCAACATGTCCTCTACATTCCACTCCTTTAGAAGTTCTAGACCGCCAACACCGCCAAGTTCAAGCCATCGCTGCAACGTGCCCTTAGACGGGTGGTGTATCGTGATGAGAATGTCTAGCCCTACTCTAGGAGTTACACTGTAAACCCAGCCTCCATCGCTATTGACTACTTCTTTCTCCTCTAGAAGCTCTGTATAGTGCACTGATAGGCTAGCAAGTTTTGCCTCTCTAAGAGAGCTAGAGACAACGTCATGTATTCTCCTCACTATGAGGTCTAGTTTTTCTTCGAGTGATAGTGAATCAAAAGGCTTTTTAGCATCAACAATCACTCGTGCATAGCCCAGCCTATCGCTTGAAAGCTTGTAGCCAGGAGATAGCTTTGAAGGTGTCGCTTTTGCCTGTGAAACAGCTCTTTTAGCTGCTGAGAAGAGAGATGAGCTAGATACACCTGGAGATGATGCAAAACCCATAGATCCGCGATAGAATACTCTTACTGCAAAACCCTCTCTAACATCCATGCCAACATTCATAAGCTTACCATTCTGAGCAATTATCTCGAAAAGCTCTAGTCTATGGTAGCGTGCCTCGCTATACTCCACCCCTTCACTCTTCATAAAGTCTACCGCTTTACCAAGTACATCTCGACCTGGCGAGTACAAGAGAGCTTAGACACCATCTGCCAGTGATTAGGTGGAGAAATAAAAGGAGAGTCTACGAATGGGTAGATATGGTTGTGTGGAACTTTTCGGGGAGCGCGACCGCTCTACGCGGGATGACTGGGCGGTTACCCAGCCGAACACGTTTTCTCGGGCACAATTCTCAACATCAACATGCCCATGAGCAGGTAGCTGGCAGTAGATGTTAACGGTGTTAGCCTAGCTATTTTCGACAATACTAGCGCTATTGCGAGGATGAGTGTAACTGCAACCATTCTTTTCCAAAGCCTTGTTCTCGGGCATATGCTATCCACCTTCTCACTGTATAGAGGCAAAGCTAGTGCTAGTCCTAGAAGAGCCCATAGCTCAAATCTCGATGCACCAACATGGTATGCTAGAACAGCAGCTAACGTTGCAAGACACGATACGAGATAGCACATTCGTTTTTCGCCCAACCTACTAGAGGCTAGGTAGACCAGAAGAGCAACGCCAAACCCTAGCAGGAACCCCCCGATAACATCGCGGGGATAGTGAACACGAAGACCTATTCTTGACAAGCCAACGCCAAGTATAACTGTTGTTGAGAGGAGCACATATGGTAGACTTCTCACCGCCAAATACACTTCAACCCAAAAAGCTGTTGCAACACAGGTGTGACCGCTTGGAAAACCAGGACCGCTTACCGATACTCTCCACAGTGATGGTGGTGGTCTTGGCATGTTGAGAACATGTTTAGCCAGTATAACCAGAGTACCTGCAAGCACAACAGCTGCAACCAGTCTAACACCTTGAGACGGTCTATAGAGGTAGTATGCTAGCAGTGAAAGTACAAGGTATGCAGACTCGCTACCCAGCATTGTGAGTATAATCCATAGCTCTACAGCGTCGGTGACAACAGCAGCTACTATCACTAGGAGCACTGTAAATGCTATAGCCAAGACGATAATGTTAAGCTTACTCATAGCCTAGAACACCGGGCACAAAGCCAAAACCAGCCTAAACTAATACTCTCCCTCCCACTCTTGCAGTAAGTAGCTTGGGGAGTGTTGCGTGGGCAGATTACAGTTTTTAAGCGACAATATTGTGAGAGTGTACGTGTTTGAGAAAAGACCTGCAGATGTTGCAACACTTATTGAGGATATGCCAGAAAGGTTCTACGTTGCAATGCTACCACTCCCCGAAGAAGACGCACAGGTAGAGGTTTGGCCAAAGAGAGCTAGAGCCTACGTGGTTATCTGCCGCGAAAGAGGCTGGCTAATACTACTATCCACGGATAGACTACGCGTACGCGTATCAACCAAACATACACACGCATTCTCAATGGCAAGACTCGTCGATAAACAAATGGTTCTAGCAATGTTAGGGCTTGTAACAAGCTAAATCACGACATGATTTCCAGCTATCTTGTGCAGAGAAAGAGATGCTTAAACACCGTGTCTTACGAAGTGGTTTGGGGGGAGAACGACATTTTGAAGCTCACAGTAAAAAAGCTGCTTGCAATACTCCTACTAGCACACACCATCACGTTGATAGCAACAGGTTTTGCAAGTACTGATGCTGGTAGAAACTGTAAATTCTATTTTGTTATCTACGGTAATCCAGGATGCGAATTTTGTATAGCTACGAATAAAACGTTGAATACACTTTCACCAGGTTGTGTAGAATTTGCCAGCGTGGTAAGCAATGTTACAGCAGCACAAATCTACTACAATCTGTGGGACGCTATAATCCGTCTACCAGAATACTCTGTCCCCCTCATCGTAGTATATAATGGTAGTAGACCAGTAGCATTTGTTCTTGGCTGGCGACCGATAGACTGGTGGGAGCAGTTCATAGAGAATTTGACCCTGCAAACACCAAAAACAGCACTACTATGTGTAGGTATGAACTGTAGATTGCTAACCTTGCAAGAGTATCGTGCAGCCATTAATGCGTTAAAAAAGCCGGTCAAGATCGTCTACATTGTTGCCTATAAAGGGTTTGAAAAAGAACTACTTGAGTCTACAGATGCGATACTGTTGGACGAGGTGCCTCCAGAAGCAGAAACAATTATTGAAAAAGCTATGGAGCTTCTAAACATAAGCAGTGTTAGAGGCTATGTAATATATTGTGGTTTTAGACCAGTGGTCCTCCTAGTCGATGAAAATGTTCCACACACCATTACTACTAGGGACAAGGTCGTGAATGTCGACGAGTTGATTGTTGGTCGTGCAGCCGAGTATAGTATTGGGAAAGGCAATCCTATAATTGCCTATGCGTTTATGGCAAATAACACATTGTACGTGCGCATACACGTTGTTACACCCAATAACACTGAAATATATTCGTTGATGAATAGCGTGTGTGGCTTTCAATTAAGTCAAAAGAGTTTAATGCCGCTACCAGCTCTAATAGTGGCATTGATAGGTTTGGCTGCTATAGACTCGATAAACCCGTGTTTTCTAGCTCTCTACACAACATTGGTTGCTGCAAGTGTTAGTCTTGGCAGTTCTTCAACTGCGCTTGCTACTGGCCTAGCTATAGCTATAGGAGTTTATACAGGATACTATTTGCTGGGTCTTGGCCTTTCACAAGCACTAGCGATCCTAGGAGAGCCTTTGAGACTACTTCTAGCTATCGCCATGCTAGCCCTAGGCTTTAGAGCTGTAGGCGAAGCTTTACTCCGCGAACACAGCAACAATAGAGAGTGTAGAGTTTGCCGACTTGTTGAAGAAAGAGGTAGACTTGGCATCTTGAGCCTCTACGGGCTCGGATTGGTTGCAAGCTGGACACTACTACCATGTACCGCTGGACCCTATGTAGCTGCGATAATACTGCTTGGAAGCCAACCGCTACCACTAAAGCTAATCCTACTTGCAATCTACAACCTGGTTTTCATAGCACCACTCATAGCAATTCTCATTGGAGCAACAAAAATTGTTAGAAGATATGAAAAGCTGGTACCAACTATGAGTGTTGTAGCGGGCATCATACTTATTGTACTAGCCGTACTGATAATCTTAGAATCGCTAGACATGATACCTCCAATAGTCTAATGTTATGAGTCTTTGAGAAGGGGGTCGGTCCGAGGCGTCTCCACACTTCTCTTCGGACTGGTAGCCCGATCACCATCCCCCAGAAAACTGTTGTGGAGCCTCGGTGCCCGACCGCTACTCAACATCTCATCTTCAGCACTAAGCCTTGTCCTCATTCGGCTCCACTGTAACTGTCCTATGAAGACATAGTATATAGGTTTATTTGGTCAGCCGCTGTTACACAATTGGCAGTTAAAGTTTGTTTTGAGGGTCTGTATAGGTCATGGCCAATGTATACCACGTTTTAGAGTTTGAGTGGACTCTCCAGTTTACCATAGCCGTAATCCTGGCAGCTGCTGTTCTCGGAGCCATCATTGGCAGAAACTTGATAGCTACACTATCAGCTGTTCTAGCAGGCTACACAGTCTATGCTACTACGCTTTTGCTAGGTTTAAAACCTCTCTCATGGATCGTCTTTGCAAACTTGTCCAGTTTGATGGATAGATTCACGCTACTATTCGCCGGAGCCTACGCTATACTCACCCTCATAAACAATCGCTACACGTCATGGCATTTGGGAACGCTTGTTTCAGGATTCTATTCACTTGTACTTGCAACCCTCATACAATCTCATGCAAGACTTTTACCTCTACTAGCACTCACACTTCTAACTATCAACCACACACTGTACGTTTACAGGAGAGTCTCGATACTCGTTTCTCTAACCGCATTAGCTATGCTGGTAATTGCTTATCAAGACAATCTACAACTACTACTAGTTTCTACTGGTGCAGGACTCGCAATAGCCGTGTTAGCGGGCCAGAGAACTGGCAAGAAAGCTACAATCTTTCTACTCTCCTCAACAGTCCTGTTAGCGCTTTACCTGCTAACACTTCAACCCTACCATAGCTCGCCCCTATTTTGGGCAACAATTCTAATGTTGGTATGGTCTCTAACAGAAGTTCTTAGAGGGTCTCTTACAAACACTTTAAGTTTTGACGAGGCAGCTATTGTTATACTTGTTGCAGCATTGTCGGAGGCTACTATTCCAGCTCAACCCTCGAACATTGTAGAGTTGATAGCGTCTATACCACCATTCACTCTAGCAACATTAACAGTGTTACTGCAAAAACACGGTTCATTAAAAAGAGCTGGTTTTAAAGCAGTGGTTGCTACATTGTTGTTTACAGCTATCGTCCACATACCCGCTACAGCAGCTGCAAGTCTTCAACCACAGACAGTGCTAACTAAACACTGCGTTAAATGCCATAATGGTATTGCTGCTTCAACTGTAGAGGAGATGCTTGCTAATGTTCGTGCATGGGCATATAGCTACGAGAGTCTCGATGAAGCTGTCAAGAAGCTATACGGCTACAAAAGCTTTAGAGACTATATGGCTTACATGGTAAAGCTAACTGGTCTACCTAGCGACTATGTAGAGCCTCTCACAGACTATTTTGAGAACATATTCTTGAGCGCTAAAAAGGTTTTAGAAGTGCCAAAGACTGTGACCATAAGCGTTGACTCATTGGTGCAAAAACTTGCACCATTTATTCTAGCCATTAGCCTTGCTACTAGCTCCTCTATCGCACTTATATGCCGTAGAAAGCCTACTTCCTCCTAAGCCTTATCTCGTAGACGTTATCACTCACCTTCTTCTCCTCAACAATCTCAAAATAGCTAGACACCATCTCCAAAGAGTCTTTAACCTCCTCTATCTGGTCATCTCTAGCTCTTACAACCAATATGTTGCCAGGCTGCATTCTCTCAGCTATACTCTCAAAGAGTACGGAAAGATCTCCACAAGCTCCTGTAACATTTGTAAAGTCTAGAACTTTTTCCTCTGCCATTTCTTGACCCCGCTCTCGGCTTAACATGAAAACCACGCTATAAACATAATTATGGGCGTGCTTCGCTTGTAGAATTGCGGGCTAGTAGTTTGGATATTGCGAGTATTGGGCGAAGCCAAGCACTTAGAATGAAATGTTTACACCTTGTAAACGCTAGAGTGAGTAGGGCTATGAGTGCCATTAGAGGGTGATAGGCTCCAAAGGCGCCTATTAGAAGCTCGAAGTATGCCACGATAAACACGAGGCCTACAACAACTCTATTAACAAGTGTGGTCTTCGACGAGGTTTCACGATACACTAGTGTGAATGCTATTGTGGCTAGAAACCCTATGACGCCAAAGAAAAGACCAACAACTGCTAATGGTCTGTAGACGGGTTGTAGGGGTCTTGGTGAAAGGTTTAGAAGTGCCATTATGTGTGGTATATGTGCTATCACCTCGAGAACCACTCCTAAGTGCAACATTAGAACGCCAACATACTGTATAATCCATCCACGTTCACCATAGGCTAAAATTATTCGAAACCAGTCTAAGAAGGATGAAGTAACATCATTCCAGGAGGTGATGAAGCCACTGTCAACCTTTTTAGCCCATGCACGTAGCACACGCGTAGATTCCACCAAAGCTGTTACAACCAATATCACTATTGTTCCAAGGAATAGTCCACTGTAAATGTTAGAGCTTACAATCACCTTCTCTACCCCTAGGCATAGAAGACTTTGCCCCCTAACCTGCCTACCTTCACTAGGCTAACTTTCATGTAACGGTGTCGAGATGTGATTGAGGCTAAAAAAGTGTTTAAGGCTGTTAAGAGTTTATTTGAAGCATTAGCGTTCGAGTATAAGGATTTGTGTCTTCAGTGTAGATTGTGTACACCTGTATGCCCGGTATACCTTGTAACAGCTAATCGCCGATACACTCCATGGTATAGGGTTGAGTTGGCATTACGTGTTTTTAGAGGAGAACCGCTCAGCGAGGATGACATTATAGCCCTTTTTACATGTACAGGTTGTGGTGCTTGTACACTTGCTTGTCCTTTCAGAATGGAAACATGGCTTTTCATACACTTAGCCAAATGCGTATTGGCTATGAGGGGGAAAGCGCCACCAAGCTTGATTAGAACAGCTCAAGCTGCTGAAAAAAGTCTGCATAGCTTCACTATTGATCCTCGACAGCCAACTCGCTGGATATTAGAAGGGGGTGTTAGGCGGGAGGGTGGAGAATACCTCTACATTCCAACTCCCGTTGAAAACACTTTCTATACCGAAGAGGCTATTGCTAAAGCTAGACTGTTCGAGCTTCTCGACATAGACTATACAGTGTCGCTTGAAGCATATGATCTTGGAGGCAATATAGCCATCGACTTGGCAAGACCAGATATAGCTTTTAAAGCACTTGAAAAATGTTTGAGAGAAGCAGAAAAACTTGGAGCCAAGTATATCGTGATAAGCGAATGTGGTGCTGACCATAAATGGGCGCTAACATTTTCCCACATACTTGCTCGAGAGGTGGGAGAAAGCATACCATCCAAAACATTTACGCCTATTCACATGCTTGTTCAGAGGGTACTTGCTAGGAGAAGACCGGCGCTGAAAAAGATGTTGCAAGCAGCTCTCTTTTCAAGCTGCACTATAGGGCGACACTACCCAACTCTCTACAAATACTTGAAGAATATTGCAGTTTCCATGGTTGAACGTTTAGAGGAGAAACCATGGAAACATCGCTACAATGCTTGTTGTGGGGGTTCGTGTCTGAATGTTGTGAGAGAACGATGGGCACGCGATCTTCGCATCCGTATAGGTCTTGAGAGAATCTCTTCTTTCAACTCACAGATAGTATTAGTACCTTGCACCAAGTGCTACATATCGTTTAGACAAGCGCTGCTAGCTGCACGGAAACGCGATAAGAAGGTAAAACTTGTTACAACAGCTCTTCTCGAAACTCTAGGGGCTAACGAGAGGCTGTGAAGAATGCCCCCAATACCGACACTATTATGGGGAGAGTGGGGCCGGGACTGAGCCTCTTTAAAACAGCATAGATGGTTTTGTGATGCTAGTGTTGGACTTGGTATGCTGTTTTCTTCCTATTGGGTAGAGGCTGTTGCCAGTAGACCGTATACCACATCCATGGCTGCCAATACCATGGCCAATACTGCCACGATGGCTGGTTCATGGGCTGTTGTGGTTGCTGAAAAGATTGGGAGAATGCTTGCTCATACTGCTTCTTCACATCTTCGCGTAGAAGGTGTAGGTAGACTTGGGTTACCTTGATGTCGCGATGTCCGAGAAGCTTTTGTACTGCTGGCAAACTCATACCGCGTCTCAAAGCCTCTGTTGCAAAAGTATGTCTTAGCACATGCGGTCTAACACGATCTGGATCTAAGCCTGCCCTCTTAGCAAGCGATTTTAAGCGTTTGTAGAGGGCCTGGTAAGATATTCCGAGAAGTCTATCATCGGGCTTTAGACCGGGATTTTCCTCCAACCATTTGCGGATGGCAGCCTCAGTTAACGGTCCAAAATAGACTATCCTTTCAACACCATACTTGGCATTTCTCACCCTTATCTCCCGACGTTCTAGATCGATATCGCGTAACCTTAGAGAGACTGCTTCCTGTGCACGCAGCCCTGTTTCCAGCAAGAGTGCTACTATGAGAAGATCTAGTGTATCTCGAGCAGCCGACAACAGCTTATAGACTTCTTCTTCTCTCAATGCTTCAACCTCTCTACCTCTAGGCTTTTTGACAACTGGCACTTGCACAGGTAGTTTGAGCCATTGAAAGAAGCCTCTTAGAAACAGTGTGTAGTAGTGCATTGTTGTTTGTGCCATTCTTCTAGCCTCGAAGGAGTCTAAAACTTTCTTTCTAGGCCTTCTAACCCCATTCTTCAGCCTATCCCTTATCCACCTTTGCACATCTTCCTCGGTAACATCTCGCAGATGCTTACCACCTATAAACTCTAGAAAGTCTCGTATTGCAGCACGATACGCTTTAACCGTCTTCTCACTAGCTCCAGCAGCCATGAGAGCTGCTAGAAACGCTTCGAGAATCTCCTCATTCGATTTCTCTAGTATGCCTCGCGGCGGTGGAGGTAGGTCAAACTTTACCATGTTGCACCCATGGAGTAGTCTTACACATTCTCGCTGTTTGGGTTTGCAGAGCTAGTATCACTTGCAACCTTTAGCTCTCGATTTCGCCGTGAAAACTACACCCAATCTCTTCTAGAGCCTCAACAGCTTTCCCAACATTCTCCTCTGGCACCAAAAGATAGTCTCTGTTGTAGTCGCTATAGGCTAGAATGGGTATCCCTTTTAAGGCCAGCGCTCTACTTACAGCTGCTATGAAACCAACAACGTCTGGTTCAACAGGATCGAATACTATTAGTCTGAGAGGTCCTAGACACTCACCATCAATCTTCTCAGGCACCACACATGATAGCAAGTTTGTTTCAGGATCACGTATTACAGCTATAGCATTCCTACACTCTTCTTCACGTACTGCACATAGATAGTATGTTTTACCTAACTTAAATCCGAGATCTTGAGGGCAACGTGTAAGCACATCGAATGTCAAGAAGAGCCCATGCCTGCTAGTATGCTGATGAAAACCCCCTTAAGTTTTCCGAACAAGATTGAGAGGGGTTAGAGGTGGACTCGTGGTACCAGCTTTTTTGCCACCAAGACTATGCTTGTAACCATTACGAGTAGTATGAAGGCTGCACCCCAAGCCAACGCCTGATACCCCTCACCTGGTTGTTGGGCGTACACGTAGATTAGGAGTGGTATGGCTGCACCTGGATCTAAAATTGATTGCGGGTATGTGTTAAACGCTCCATAGACTGTGAAGAGGAGAGGTGCTGTTTCGCCAAGAGCTTTTGCAAGGCCTATTAGAATGCCAACAAGTATACCACGTCTCGCCATTCCAAGCATTAAACGGTAGACAGTCTTCAACCTTGAAAGACCTAAACTATAAGCTGCCTCTCGGAGATCGCGAGGTATCTGCCGCAAAGCTTCACTAGCTTGCGCTACGACATAGGGTAGCATTACTAGTGCTAAAGCGATAGAGCCTGCTAGAAGGCTAAACCTCCTCATAGGCTCAACAACCACAGCGTATACGAAAAGGCCGACAAGTATTGTTGGGAATTCCACTAGGAGTAGTGATAGTAGTATGGTGAATCGGCTAGCAGGAGATCCTCTAAACTCGGAAACAAATATGGCTGTATTGAGCGCTATGGGTATTGCTATGAGTGTTGCCATTGCTGCAAGCACTAGCGAGCCTAGTATTGCAGGACCTATGCCTCCAGGATTGCTCGGGTTTGCAGGATTAGGTATACCTGTTAGAAACTCTATAACGCCGGTAGCCGCTATCACTCTAACACCATTATAGGTTATCGAAATGAGTATGTGGAAGAGGGGGGTGAGGGCGAATAAGCCTATTAAGGCTATAAGAAGCCTGCCAACAACATCCTTTATCTTCCTACGGGTGTACACGTCCACGATATCACCCGTACCCTACATGTGCAGGCCTATACGCTCCTCCCACTTCTTTATCACTAGAAGACCAATGCTGTTAACAGCTAAGCCTATCATGAACAAAGCTAGTCCTCCTGCGAAAAGAGCACTCTCCATGTACTTGTAGTATGGTGCTGATGCAAACATGTTAGCTATAAGACTGGCAACAGTTATGCCTGGCGAGGTAAGACTCAATGTTAATGTTAGACTATTACCAACTACTAGTGCAACTGCTACTGTTTCCCCCACAGCTCTACCAAATCCTAGCACTAGTGCTGCTAGTATTGCAGGTTTTATCATTCCAAGTTTAAGCCTTATAGCCTCCAGCTTTGTAGCACCAAGACTGTAGATCGCTTCTACATATGATAGTGGTATTGAGCTGTAAGCTTCACGTATCATTGCAGCTGCATAAGGCGTTATCATTATGCCTAGAAGTACGCCTGCTGTACCCAGAGTATATCCTGTCTTAGGCGGGAACGAGAAGAACGGCGTCCATGCAAGCAGCTGGTGCAATGGCTTGTAGATGTAGTCGAGTAGTAGGGGTGCTAGAAAAGCTGCTGCCCATAAACCGTAGACTATCGTGGGTAGTGCAGCCATCACATCCATGAGAGTCGATAGAATGTCTCTAAAACGGTGCGGCACCATATCCTCAACAAAAACTGCAAAGCATATCGATAGTATGCCGCCAACAACAACTGCTATAGTCGCAGTATATATGCTACCCCATATCGCTGGCAACAACCCATAGAACTCTTCTTCAGCACTACCTTCAACAGCACGCCAAACACTAGAAATGAACACTGCAATTCCCTCATGCTCAAATATTGGAGTGCTCTTCACCACAATGATAACCGGCATTGATACAAGCAAGCTCAACAATATCATTGGGAAAGCTCCAACAACCACCAAAAACCTCTTATCATCTCTATTAAACCTACGCGCGTAAGACCCTAGTAGTACTACTAATAGCCGCTTCACCAACACCATGCTCTACAGTGCCTCCTCCAACACTAGGGAGACATGTATAGCTTCGCCATCCAAGTCCACAGAACTACACAGATTTAGAGGTGGCTCTAAATACACAGTAGACACAATATACGAGCTATAGAGTCTATAGAGGTG
>DQUB01000192.1 GCA_015662475.1 Pyrodictium sp. | reverse complement strand
TAACACCCTACAAAGTTGTAGACTATAGGTTAGCCGGTGGAAAACCTGTTCTCGTTGCAGAGACAAAGCTTGTCTAGCAAGACTTAACCCCACCCAAAACACTGTGATAAGATGTGGCTGTGAGGAGCGCCTGCGACGACCAGAGCCGCAGCCCCACGCTTAGGGGGGCGGGATGCTGAGGGAAGAGCCGAACCGAGCCAAAACATTTTCCCTCAAAAAGAGGATTTCCAGGCCACATTGTCTGGGGAATGGTGTTCTACTAGCATGGTAGAGCTTGTTGTAGACAACATTGTATACGCTGTCAATGGCAGAGTTGTTGTGGATGGTATCTCGTTTAGTCTTTGCTCGGGCGAGATACTGGGTGTTATAGGCCCAAATGGTGCTGGCAAAACAACCCTGTTGAGACTTATTGCAGGCATACTAAGCCCTACAAGAGGCAGAGTTCTCGTCGACAGAATACCACTACACTCTCTACCTCCACGAGAGAGAGCGAGACTTGTAGCATACCTAGATGCAGAGCTACCAGCAAGCATGCACTCGCTTGTAAGAGACTATCTAGACACTTTCTCGCCAACGGCATACAGGCGGCTAGCAGCTGTTGGGCTTAAAGGCTACGAGTGGAGACTTTTAGACAGTCTTAGCAGTGGCGAGAAGAGAAGAGTGATGATCGCAGGACTGCTAGACAGAGCTGAGAAAGCACATGTGGTTGTTGTTGACGAGCCTACAGCTCACCTAGATCTCGCTTGGAGTCTAAAAGTCTTCAAACTGCTGGGAGAACTTGCCAAAGATGGTAAAATAGTCATCTTTGCAACCCACGATCTAAACCTAGCCGCAAGATATGCATCAAAACTCCTCCTACTACACCAAGGCAGGCAGATGGCACTAGGACCACCACACACTGTTCTAAGAGAAGAGCTTATCGAGAACGTATACAGAGTTGTAGTTGAAACCATAGAGACTAGACATGGAACCATTATACTCCCAATAGACCCAATCGACAGCCCAAACATCCACAGAAACACCAACACAACATAACAAGCCTAAGCTGCTATATAGAAGCAATTCTGGGAAAACCTAGTCCAAGCCCACCATCCCAAACTATACTACTTGCATTACCCCAATACCGATTCACGTTATGATAGGTGCTACAACGTGACCACAACCAAGCACGTGGGGTAGCTAGTGTTTGACAATAATCTACCCTAGTAGATTGGACGATGGATGAGCATTGATGCTCTACCTTGTACCGTTTGCTAGATGACGCTTCGTAGAGAAGATGGTATTAGGCATGATAGACGCTCGTTTCTAGAAACGGCTGTGCTAGCGGCTGTACCGGCAACTCTACCAGCAAGTATGTAGAGCGCCTAGCTAACTCTGCCAAAGAGGTGTGCACTTGGCGAAATAGGCGGCAGAATGTATGAAACTGTTGAGGTCGAGGGCTGTGGCACCATGTTCTATCGGCAGGGTAACAGGGTTGCATACTTTGAGGGAGACCCCCGCAAGAGTCCCTGCTTCGCCCATAGACCTGGTCCCAGCATACAAAGGAAACAGTTCTTGGGGGAGATGCGTTTTAGGCTATGTCTGCTTAGACTCGTCCTTCACTCCTTCTATATACTGCTTTACCCTTTCCTCTGTATAGCTTACAAGCTCTTCTATTGCTGGTAAACTTTCTCTCACTTCATCCACGCCTAGACAGTGCTCGTGGAAGCCGTGGACGTGGAGGTCGTAGGCGTTGAGCCATGCTACGAGAACAAGGTTTTCGCCTAAACGTAGTGCAAGTCTTCTAGCAGCTTTCGAGAGAAGTTTTGACCACCAACCTCTCTCTTCTCGAGCTCTACGACACTC
>DQUB01000005.1 GCA_015662475.1 Pyrodictium sp. | reverse complement strand
TATCTAACATGAAACCATCTACCACTAACACCTATAATGAGACCATACTTCTCAATAACGTGGTGCTCTACATCAAGCTCCTCAAGCGCTTTAGTTAACACAGTAAAGAAGCTTTGAACATTGTGGGGAGTTGGTGCTGTTACTGGGAGAAAACCAACCATCTTCCTTTGAATTAGCAGAGCAGCTGCAAGAGCTAAGAAGCCAGACTTGCCTCTACCCCTATCGCCAACCACTATAAAGCTTCGACCTTTACCTCTAAGAAATCCTGCAAAAACATCGAGAAGTTTCGCTTGTTCTTCCGTGGCACAAGCCTTGATAAGTTTTCTAGGCACACCATACTCTGAACGGAAATCGTTTGGATTCCAAGCAGTTATCTCCGCTTTTGATGGGTATCTTATCACGTAGATAACCTCACTATCAACATCACCCCAAAAGATGCTCTTAGCCTCGTAGAAACTTTCGACAAGATATCTCTTGTAGGCACCACGAGAGTTCAAGCCCCCAGGCTGCCATTGATGCAATGGGGGCACGAATACCGCTAACACACCACCTCCTCTAACAGTCTCCGCTATGGCTGCAAGTAGGTTTGGTTGAAGTATTGTATCACTCGCTATAATCGAAACATCATATTCTCTGCCTAGTACACGCTCAAGACTTGCCGGACCAACCTTCTCACAATCCGAAACTCTCGAGCGTATATGGGAAGGAGCTACACAGAGTATCTTTTCATAGCCTATGCGGTGGAGAATGGGCAGAAGACTATCTAGCGTAGAAGCTATTGCAGATGAGTGGATTACAAGAAGACCTCTATAACCACCACTACTAGCTACACTGGCTAGCCATCGTTCTAATTCTAGCCAGAAACCCAATATGCCCAAGGCCACATATGTGTTGTGGATGCGAAAAACTGTTTTGGGTCCTGCCGAAGGCCGTTAACTCGACTGCAAATTATAATATTCTCTAAGCATTTGTATGAAGTTGTGTACACTGTATCTTGGTATTTTCTCCAACGCTTTGTTCCTCAACAGCCAGTCAACGAGTACTTGGTAAGCTACTATCCTTGAAATCGATTTTGAGCCTACCGGACCTGGACTCTTCATGTAGAACGCGTTTATCTCGTACACGGTACCCTTGTAGCCTCGATCTAACGCTATCTTAGCCATACGCACAACATCTACTAGCAAGCCTGCCAATGCAGGACTATCATTTATTCTGACATTGACTATTAGCTCGTCTACAGCACCGTTAAAGCTTATGTATTCGATGTGCATTGAGACAAACTTCTTGTCACCTAGAGGCTCTAGGTAGCCTGTTGGCTTGATAAAGTGTGGTGCATTATAACCCAGTACATCTTCTACAATACTGCTCTTCGTCTCCTCCTTAGCTAGGTTTCTCGCCGGGTCTGTTAACGCGTAAAAGTCTAGATTGCCGCCAATGTTGAACTGTACAACACCTCTAACAAACCTGTTCCGCTCAGCAAGATGTTCTAATAGATCGCTTGTTAGTGGTGTAGCACCACTAGCACCATCATCTCCTAGCACAAGACTGTTTCTCTTTGCTGCCGCTTCAACAGCAACTGGATCACGAGCTAAAGTAGCAGGTATACTATTTATGAACGCTACAGGTTTGACGGTCTCAGCATAGACCATTGCTGCGTAGAAGTAGACATGACTTGCAGATAGCCCCTTTACCTCACCACGCTTAATCTTCTCCTCCAATTCCCTCCAACTAGTCAGTCTTCCAGTCCTCTCAGTGGTGATGAGATGTACTAGTACGTCTACCTTAGCTTTCTCCCATAGCGAAACAAGCTTTTCAACAGCTTCTGCAAGAGATAGGCCATCCTCTTCAAGACCTCTAGCCTTTATTGGCAGACCTTTTGCAGAATTCAAATGCACACCACGTTCAACTACCACATTCTTTAGTGTTTCGGGAATGTTTAGATTGGGATAGTACATTTTACACACTTCGTATAAAGTCTTGCCAATCTTTTCTTCATCAACATCAATGCTTGATACAAAGACTATGTCTTTGATCTTATAGTCGGTCAAATAGTCTTGAAATGGCACACCATATGGTGGTATTTCGCCAGCCTTTATCCTCTCAACACCAACAGCTAACGTTGAAGCTACGTATCCTTGACCTATAAGACCTACACGCACCTCCCTACCCATATACACCACCTTGGAGAGTAAAATTATGCTTACAAACTACATACGTAAGAGTATCTACTATGTATAGTAACTCGTAAAGAGGAGAACTTATGGCGCCTTCGAGAATGTTCGAAGAGCCGTGTTATATTACTACATGAATGTCTCTATAAATGTGTTTCCATCATCAGCCGCCGCTGAAAGTCTTCATCGCCAAAAAGGCTCGTTAACAGGGGTTTTCATCACTATCCGTTATAGGGATGACATCATACCAAAAACTAGAAGTGGTGTTTTTGGCTAAAAGTGTCGCCTGGAGGGGTGATGTGACCGCCAGTGTCTGAGGAGTGTCTCGTGATGTGTTGTTGGGTTGCTGACTCACAAATATCGGCTATGAGAGTAAGGTTTTTGTATAAGTGCAGACCACCATGCTGATGGTGATGGTTGTGAGAGCTAGTATTACAGAAATTAGGGAGACTAGGGAGAGAAGGCGAAGGAGAGTTGGTGCGCATAGCCACATTCACGGTTTAGGTCTTGACGAGAAAGGGCGAGCTAAACCGGTGGCTGCTGGTCTTGTTGGCCAAGTAGAGGCTAGAGAAGCAGCTGGTATTATAGTGCAGATGGTTAGAGAGGGTAAGATGGCTGGTCGTGGTATTCTACTTGTAGGTCCTCCAGGGACAGGGAAAACAGCTCTAGCAATAGCTATTGCAAAAGAGCTTGGAGAAGATACGCCATTTGTTGCTATGTCGGGATCCGAGATCTATAGCAGTGACATGAAGAAGACCGAGGTGCTCATGCAGGCTATAAGGAAGGCTATAGGTGTTAGGATAAAGGAGAGAAGGCTTGTCTACGAGGGTATGGTCAAAGAGATAAAGTTTGCATTCGCAAGACACCCGTTTAACCCGTACGTGAAAGTGCCTAGAGGAGCTAGATTGACGCTAAAAACGGCTGATGACGAGCTCACAATAAGCGTTGGCGAAGAAATTGCAGTGCAACTTCTACAGCTTAGAGTTAGGAGGGGCGATGTAATATGGATTGATGCTGAAACTGGTGCTGTTCACAAAGTCGGTAGAGCTAGAGAGGCTGGTAGGAAATATGACGTTGACATCTACAGGCTTGTAGAGCTACCTAGTGGTCCTGTGAAGAAGGAGAAGGAGATAGTGCACACATTAACGCTACATGATCTCGATATGAGTGCTATGGCTCAACGTGCTGCTCTAACTGCTTTGCTAGGCCTAGAACTTGTTGAGAGAGAAATACCTGCTGAGGTTAGAAAGCAGGTAGACCAGCAAGTTATGAAGCTTGTTGAAGAGGGGAGAGCTGAACTTGTGCCTGGAGTACTCTTTATCGACGATGTACACATGCTCGATATCGAAGCATTTAGCTTTCTAAGCAGGGCTATGGAGTCTGAACTAGCACCAATACTTGTACTTGCAACAAATAGGGGTATGACTAAGATTAGGGGAACAGATATTGAGGCGCCACATGGTATACCGCTTGACCTACTCGATAGACTACTCATCATAAAGATGAAACCATATACAAGAGATGAGCTTAGAGAAATCATTAGAATTAGAGCAGATGAGGAAGAGATACCACTTACAGAAGAGGCTCTAGAAGTACTAACAGACATTGCCGAACAGAGAAGCTTGCGCTATGCAATACAGTTGATGGAGCCTGCCAGGATAATAGCTGAGAGAGAGGGTAGACGCAAAGTTACTGCTGAAGATGTTAAACGAGCTGCTAGCTACTTCGTCGATGTAAGAGAGAGTGTTGAGTACATAAAGAAGTTTGAAGAGCGTCTCCTACGCTAGCCCCACTACTGCAACACTACTTTTAAAACCCTTACACATACCACAGTCTACGGATTTGTCGTACCATGACTACACGCTCAACATTTACAACGTTACAAGCGCATAGTAGGAGTACTCAACATTTTATAGAACTGCTAATGAGTTTGAGTGCAAGAGAGTTTAAAGACATAACTTTCTCTCTAGAGGTGGGAGGTAAAGAAGATCTTATAGCACTCCATCTAGCCTCTTTTACTCGAACATCTCTTGCTTGGCTTGAATGGGAGAAAAATTGTAGAAATAAGCTGTGGAAGAAGGAGTGTAAAGATGTTGTTGAAGCTGTTGAAGAGACCGGTTTAGGAGTTGCAACATATTATAATACTACCCTAAAAACACTTGTTGTGAAAGCGTGTATTGATCTAGCACCTGACTGGCTTGTTCCATACTGGGTTAAATGGTTTGCACATCACAATGGGTTGAAAGAACTTTTCGAGTTACACAAACTAGATACGCGTGAACAGCTCAATAGACTTGTTGACTACCCAATATATGCGTACATGTTGCACGGTATAGGTAAAGCTTTAGTTGAAGAATTTGAGCGTGTTGGAGGCACTTCTAGTGCAACTGCAATGTACATATACTGGGACATTATAGAGCCACTCTACGAAGTTGTAGTGGTTGGATTAGAGCCTCTCCCATCATTTATATCTGAGGAGCTGCGTAAAGCCTCCTACGAAGCCTATAATGCTGCTCGTCGTGCCATAAGGGGCAAAAGTAGGCTTGGTCTTCTCCCTCTTACGCTCAACACAAGTCGTAGTTTGAGAGAGAAGTTAGCACGCTACCTCGTTGTCTTGCGTGCAAAGCGCGAGCTTGAGGCTAGTAGTAGCGTAGAGTAGAAAAACTGAAAAACCATGTGGTCGTTAGTGGCCAACTAGGGTTGGAGGAGGGGTAGGGGATGGAGTACATATATGCTAGTCTAATGCTTCATTCGGCAGGCAAGGAGATAAATGAAGAAAATCTACGTAAAGTGTTGGAAGCTGCTGGTATACAAGTTGATGAAGTTCGTCTTAAAGCTGTTGTTGCTGCCTTGAAAGAGATAAACATTGACGAGGTAATTAAGTCTGCAACAGCAATGCCAGTAGCGCCGGTCGGCGTACCAGCGGCTGCTGCACAACCTGCTGCTGAGGAGAAGAAAGAGGAAAAGAAGGAAGAAGAGGAGAAGAAGGAGAAGAAAGAAGAGGGTGTTAGCGAGGAACAGCTGGCAGCAGGTTTGGAGAGTCTCTTCGGATTCTAATCCTCTACAACATGTAATGGTATTGTGTTCTACGGTTCCAAGACCTTACCATTTCTTTCAAGCAACATTACCCCGCTACGCATACCACCATAGCCTATCGGCATTGCTCTCGTGTTGATGCCAGCTACAGCTTCTCCTTCAGCTGATAGTACTATAACGCCTACTGTATCTGCACCAAACCTGCTTGTATGTTCGTAGAGTACATGTTTGACTGCCTCAACCGGACTCTTTTTTGAAAGTAGTTCAACAATTTTTCTACACACCATGCCAAGCAGTATTGTTTCACCAATACCTGTAGCAGAACAAGCTCCTAAACCATCCTCTGCATAATAGCCTGCACCTGGTATTGGCGAATCGCCAACACGGCCTGGATGTTTTAAGCTGATTCCACCGGTGCTAGCTCCAGCTGCTAGATGTCCTTCTTGATCTAATGCCACTGCACCAACCGTATCGCCGTAGAGTTGGAGTAGGGGGGCTGCCCATTTCAACTTCTTAGCATTCATCCTACTCTTTACCCATTTCTCAAAGTTTGAGGCTGATGGGCCTGGATGTTTTGGTAGGCCAAGTTTTGCTGCTAACATGTCTGCATCTGCACCTACTAGAAGGACATGGCGTGTGCGTGTATAGACCTCTTTAGCAAGTCTTATTGGGTTACGAGGATAAGATACTGCTCCCACACCAGCTGCCCAACCACGATACATTAGTCCTGCATCCATCTGCACCCTACCGTCAAATGTTAGAACACTTCCAATTCCCGCGTTGAGTATACCGCTATCCTCTAGAACGGCTATTGCCTCTACAACCATGTCGAGAGCTGTTTTCTGTTTAAGTCCAACCTCAACAGCTTTCTTTAAAACTTGAAGTGCTTCACCTACTCTCTCAACTTGCCAGCCTCCCGCCCCGCCATGGGCTACTATTGCTGGTTTTCCTAGTCTGCCTATGTCTACTACTGCAACGTATTTTTCCACATTCATGGTTTTTCACCAAAAAGTTTTTTGCGCATCTCTAACTCTTCCCTACGCCTATTCTGCCACTCACCAATTTTGGAGGATATGATTGTTCTTGCAAATTCTTTGAGGCTTGCATCGTACCAGGAGCTGATACCCTTAACAGCTTTAGCTGTTTGAACCACTATCTTTCCAATGTTTGCTGCATCTAGTACCGCTTGTTCATCCTCTAACACGTTGCCGCTCTTCTGATGATAGTAAGCAAGCGCCCAAGGGGGTATTATTGCTCCCATACTGTTGAGCGTGACCATGAGCCATGCAATCGCCATTATCGCTCCAGTATCGTTTCCTGTTACAATGAATGCTGCAACTTTGCCTTCTAGGAGACTTCTACCTGTATGATGTATCATGTTTTCGAAACATGTTAGTCTATCTATAAAGTTTTTCATAACTCCACTAACCATGTACCAGTATATGGGCGATGCAAAGATTATTGCATCTGCCTCCAACACCTTCTTGGCCAGTTTTGGAAAGTCATCGTCTACAACGCTGCAGGGATACTTACAATATTTCACGTTATCCGATACACAGCCTATACATGGCGAGATCCTATAATCGTACAGGTTTATGAGCTCTACACTAGCACCTTCACGCTTAGCTGTCTCCAAAGCTATCTCTAATAGCTTATAGCTCTCACCATATCTGCGTGGTGAGCCGTGTACACCGAGTACCTTTACTTCCCCCACCATCACATCACCTCACAGGATTCCCGAGGCTGGTGGTAGACTTTGGGAGATAAGCTTAGAGCAGCCATACTAGGTGCTACAGGGCTTGTAGGGCAAATGTTTGTAAAGCTTCTCTCCGAACACCCACTCTTCGAAATATCTTATCTTGCTGCATCCGAAAAACGAGTTGGAAAGCGATATGGTGATGAAGTCCGCTGGGTTCTAGATGGGGATGTTCCAGAGCAAGTGAAGGAGCTTACTCTAGACTCAGTAGACCCTGATAAGATTAAAAATGCTAGTGTCGATGTTGTCTTCTCCGCGCTTCCCAGTAGCGTAGCTGGCAACATTGAAATCGAGCTTGCAAAGAAAGGTCTTACTGTAGTGTCCAATGCAAGCCCACTAAGACTTGATCCTGACATACCTCTAATAATACCTGAAATCAACTGGGAGCATATGAAGTTGTTAGATGTGCAACGACGTAGAAGAGGTTGGAGTGGTGCTATAGTGAAAAATTCGAATTGTACAACAGCAATACTCGTTTTGAGCCTTAAACCTCTAATGGATCTTGCCGGGCTCGAGGAAATCTACGTAACCACTATGCAGGCCGTGAGTGGTGCTGGCTATTCTGGTGTTCCTTCTGTCGCTATTATAGACAACATCATACCGTTTATAGAGAAGGAAGAGGATAAGGTGGTGAACGAGTCTAGGAAGATCCTCGGAAGACTTGCTGGAGACCATGTTGTGCCTGCAGACTTTAAAATCTATGCAACTACAACACGTGTTCCAGTTATTCATGGACATTTAGAGGTTGTATATACGAGGCTTAGAAGAGAAGTTGATATCAAGGATGTGGTAGAGGCTTGGTCTCGATTTAAAGGGTTGCCCCAAGAGGTGGGAGCTTGGCTAGCTCCTAAACAGCCTGTCATCGTTAGATGGGAGGCTGATAGACCACAGCCTAGACTTGATCGTGATGCTGAGCTTGGAATGGCGGTTAGTGTTGGTAGGTTTGAAATACTCGAAAACAGGTTATTGAGGTATGTTGTGCTGGGCCATAATCTAGTACGTGGAGCAGCTGGAAACACTATACTCATTGCCGAGCTAATGGCTAGAGAAGGTCTACTATAGAGGGGCTGTGCCATGTGCACGAGTACGAGTAGTAAGATAGTCTTGTCTGAGAGCGAGTATAAGTTGTTGGAGAAGCTTAAGGGGAAGGTTGAAGTTGGCAAACGCTATAGAAGTGATGAGCTTGCACAGTTGACCAGCATGGAGAAGAGCAGTATTGAAGCTTTAACCCGGCTACTGGCAGATAAAGGTATAGTCAAGATTGAGACTGTCGAAGAGGAGTTATACGAGCCTACAGAGGAGGCAATAGCGTATCTTAGGGAGGGGTTCCCAGAAGAAAAGCTTGTTAAACTATTGGAGGAGTTTGGAGGAGAAGTTGATGTTGAGGAGGCTCGGAAGAGGTTTGGACCACTCTTCAACATTGCTATCGCCAATGCTGCACGCAAGGGCTGGGTAGTAGTTCGTGGTGGAACAATAAGACTTTTAAAGTCTTCTCCTTCGTGCGAAAAGGAGAGGAAAGCTCTGGAAGAGATACTGGAAACAGGCAAGTGTAGTGATAGGCATGTTCTACGCGATCTTTTGAGGAGAAAGCTTCTGCGTAAACGGGTGCAGAAACAGACAATAGTTGTGTTTGCTGTGAAACCAGAAGATGTTCTAGAAAAAGCTGTTGTCGAGATTGGCGCGCTGACTAGAGACCATCTTGTTAGCGGTCTATGGCGTAAACTCCGGCTTAGAGCCTATAACGTTGCTGCAGAACCTCCTGAAAGACTACCTGGAAAACTACACTTCTTCAAAGAGTTCATAGAATACTTACACGATATAATGCGGGAGCTAGGGTTTAGAGAAGTTGCCTACACACCCGTAGAACTAGAGTTTTGGAACTACGATGTGCTCTTCCAACCACAATATCATCCAGCACGCACACCAACAGACACATTCTACCTCAAGAACCCTTCGAAAGGCCGCGTGGAGAGAGAGCTTGTTGAAAAAGTTAAAGTTGCACATGAGAGGGGGTTGGCAGGTTCTATAGGTTGGGCGTATCCTTGGAAGCTAGAGAAAGCGCTAATGTTGATTTTAAGGTCTCACACTACCGCTGTTAGTGCTAGAGCGTTGGCTGGATGTTTTGGCAAGCTAAAACCACCATTTAGAATCTATACTATAGGTAGAGTCTACCGCGTCGAGAAGGTTGATCCACGACATCTTCCCGAATTCCACCAGCTAGACGGTATAGTTGGGGACTACGATGTGACGTTTAGAGATCTCATGGGCTTGCTAGCTGAGATCCTTGAAAGACTTGGCATTAAGGAGTACAAGTTTAAACCCGCCTATTTCCCGTTTACCGAGCCTTCAACAGAGGTTATGGTGAGACTTGGCGACCAATGGCTCGAGGTTTTGGGAGCTGGAATGTTTCGACCTGAAATGCTTGCAGCGCTGGGTATAGACTATAACGTTGCTGCTTGGGGTATGGGTATTGAGAGACTTGCGATGGCACTATATGGGCTTCGCGATATTAGAGAGCTTTACAGCCGCGATGTAAAGTATCTTCGAAAAATAGCGTATAGGTGGTATATACATGCCAGTACTCAAATTTAAAGTTGAAAGGTTGAAAGAAGTATTGCCAGAACTGTCTCTCGAAAAACTGCTAGAATTGCTACAACGTATTAAAGGTGAAATAGAGGAGGTTAGCGATGAATATGTCGAGGTTGAATTTGAGGTTGATAGGCCAGACCTATACACTTGCGAAGGCATAGCTAGGTATCTTAAAGGGCTTATTGGGAAAGAGCTTGGTTCTCCAAAGTACGAGCTATACACAACACCATATAGGGTGTATGTCGAAAATGTGCCAACTAGGCCATACATAGCGGTATTTGTTGTTGAAAACGTAGGAGTAGACGACAACTTTTTCGAGGAGCTTATACAGTTTCAGGAAAAGCTACACATAAGTTTAGGAGGTCGAAGAAGAAGAGTTGCAATAGGATTACATGATCTCGACAAGTTGCCCAGCAAGACCCTCTATTACCGCTTCGAGAACATCGATAATGTGAAGTTCAAGCCGCTTTACATGGATACTGTGATGACTCTTAGAGATGTGATTGCAAACACCAAACAGGGCCGTGAATATGGCGTTATTAGCCTGCAAAATGGTATGCATCCTGTACTCTATGCTGGGGACGAAGTTATCAGTGTGCCTCCAGTCATAAATGCCGATATCACGCGTGTTGAGCCAGGCACAAAACATCTACTAGTAGATGTTACAGGGACAGATCTTAGAGGTGTTTTAGACGTTTCAGCTGTCCTAGCAACAACTTTAGCCGAACGTGGTGGTCGTCGCATAGGAATAGTGCGTGTAGACTATGAGGGGGGCGAATCTATTGAGACTCCAGATGTGAAACCTCGTGAAATGCATCTAGAGATCTCCTATGTTAGACGCATACTGGGCATAGATATCGGTGTTGAAGAAGCTGCAAATTTGCTTCGCTCTACACGCTTCGACGTAGAGGTTGAAGAGGGTGGAAGGTTACATGTTGTTGTTCCGAGATACAGGATTGATGTTTTGCACCCAGTAGATCTTGTCGAGGAAATAGCCATTGCAATAGGCTATGACAAACTCAAACCACGTAGGCCAGAGAAGCTGATGAAGCCTACTCCATTACCCATACATGCCTGGGAAAAGTTTGCACGCCTCATACTAGCTGGATACGGGTTCACCGAAGTTATGAGCTTCACACTTACCAGTTGTAGAGAGCAAGAACGGGTTTGCGGGCTAGAACGAGGCAAAATGGTTATCCTAGACAATCCTGTATCTGTTGAGCTAGACTGTCTACGCTCATGCATACTCCACCAACTTCTAGAGGTAGCTGCTAAGAACCAAGACACTATACCCCTTAAACTGTTCGAGTTAGGCGAGGTCGTGATTATGAGCAATACAGATACTGGTGTTGAAACTAGGAATAGACTTGCACTCTTGATTATGGACTACAAGGCTGGATACGAGGACATACAATCGTATGTTTACGGTCTCATAAGGTTGATGGGCGATAGCATATTAGCAGTTAAACAGGCAGACCATCCAGCGCTAATTAAAGGGCGCACAGCAATCATAGAGACCAAGTATGGTGTAACCGGTGTTATGGGAGAAGTTAGGCCAGAAATTCTAGAAGAGTATGGTATAACCTACCCTGTTGCAGTTGCTGAACTAGACTACACAAAAGTTGTTTTGCGGGGGAGCCCCACTGTCTCCCGCCCCTAACACCTAGGTTCACAGACCCCCTATTGGGGGTCTCACCTAGGCTCTTTTAGGCGGGAGCGGGGCGGCGTGGGGCTCCCCCAACAGCATTTTTGTTTTCTGGGGGCTTATCTTTATCCCGAACAATCCATGGATGTTCCGACAAAAGGTGTGTTGGTATGGATGTTGAAGAGAGGTTTACATTGATTACACGCAATACAGTTGAGGTTGTTACTGAGGATGAGCTTAGAAGGAAGCTTGAAGCTGGAGAGAAGCTTAGAGCATACCTAGGTTTTGAACCTAGTGGCCTTTTCCATATTGGATGGCTTATCTGGGCGTTTAAGGTGAGAGATCTAGTTGAAGCTGGTGTAGAGTTTACGTTGCTTGCTGCCACCTGGCATGCCTGGGTGAACGACAAGCTTGGCGGTAATATGGAGCTTATAAGAAAGGCTGCTAAGCATGTTGTACATGTTTTAGAGGCTATAGGTGTTCCTGTTTCAAGGATTAAGGTTGTTGATGCTGAAGATCTAGTTTCAGACAAGGATTACTGGGCACTTCTTCTCCGCGTTGCAAAATCCAATACTCTTGCTAGGATGAAGAGAGCATTAACAATTATGGGTAGAAGAGCTGAAGAAGGTGAACTAGACTTCTCCAAGCTCATCTATCCAGCGATGCAGGTGACCGATATATTCTACTTGGATGTCGACATAGCACTGGGCGGTACTGACCAGAGGAAGGCTCACATGCTGGCTAGAGATACTGCGGAAAAACTTGGTCTTAAAAAGGTTATAGCAATACATACACCGCTTCTAACAGGTTTGCAAGGAACTGGTAGAATGAACCCATCACAGGTTGATGAAGAGACACATGCTATAGAGTTTAAGATGAGCAAGTCTAAGCCTGAAACCGCGATATTCGTGTACGATAGTCCAGAGGATATAGAGAGGAAGATAAGGAAGGCATATTGCCCGCCTAGGGAGACAAAATACAATCCCATACTCGAGATAAACAAGTATATCTTATTTGCACAACCAAACTTCAAGCTTGTTGTAGAAAGACCTGAAAAATATGGTGGCACAATAGTTGTTGAAAGCTATGCTGAACTCGAGAAACTCTATCGCGAAGGTAAAATACACCCGTTAGATCTTAAGAACGCGACAGCAAAAGCCCTGGCCAAATTACTGGAGCCCATACGCAGATACTTTGAGAAGAACAAAGAAGCTCGCGAAATACTTGAAGAACTTAGAAGAGTAAAACCTACGAGGTGAACAAGTAGCCAGAAATAGGCCTAATTAGTCTAATTTTGTACATACGACACGGATACTAACTGGAGTACGCGAGGGAATGCACATAGTAGGTAGCTCGATGGGGGAAGAATAGTGTTAGTTTCAGGTGATAAAGATGAAATACCTTATCAAAGCAAGAGTAGAAGTTGAAGGACCTGTTGATAGACACGATATTATCGGCGCAATCTTCGGCCAAACAGAGAATCTCTTTGGCGAGGAGTTTGATCTAAGAGAATTGCAAGAGAGGGGGCGCATTGGCAGAATATACGTTGAGATCAAGCAGAAGAATACAAGGACTATTGGAGAGATACAAGTTCCCTCTAACCTTGACAGGATAGAGACTGCACTACTTGCTGCTATGCTCGAAGTTGTCGATAAGGTTGGCCCCTATAAGGCAAGGATACAAGTTGTAGATATCATAGATGTGAGAGCTGAGAAGATAAAGAAGATTGTTGGACGAGCCAAAGAGATACTTAGAATGTTCATTCACGAGAAACGGCCAGATCTAAAAGAGGTGTTGAGAGAGATTTCTGAAGCTGTGAAACGTGCTGAAGTGATAAGTTATGGTCCAGAAGGTTTGCCTGCAGGACCCGACGTTGACAAAGCTGACGAGATAATAATTGTTGAAGGTAGAGCTGACGTCATAAACTTGTTAAGGTATGGCTATAAGAACGTTATTGCGCTTGAAGGTGCTAGAGGAGGGAGGATACCAGAGACTATCAAGAGACTTGCACGTGAGAAGAAAGCAATATTGTTTGTAGACGGAGATCATGGTGGAGAACTAATAATCAAAGAGGTTGTAAGGACTGTAGATATCGACTACATTGCACGTGCACCGCCAGGCAAAGAGGTGGAAGAGCTAACCGGTAAGGAAATTGCAAAGGCTTTGAAGAATCTCATACCAGCAAAACAGTATCTAGAAATGTTGGAGCGGAAAGAAAGAAAGGTTGAAGTGAAACCAAAACCGCAAGAGCAAGAAGTAGTTGAGAAGCCTAAGACACTTGCACAACCACCTTCACCTCCAACTTCACAACAACCTCAAGTTACTGAAATAACAACTGTTGTTGAAGTACCTCAACACGTTATTGACACAATCAAAGAGTTGCAAGGCACCCTCGAAGCAACTCTCTATGACGATAAATGGAACGTTATTGCAAGAGTGCCCGTCAAAGACCTCTACGATGTTGTTGCAAAATTGGAGCCAGGCAAAGTGTATGCTATTGTCTATGACGGTATTATAACACAAAGAATGCTTGACTTAGCCTATGACAAGCAAGTTAAGCTATTAATAGCCAACAAGATAGGGAATATTGAGAGACGACCACCTGGCATACAAATGCTTACATTCAACGACGTACTCTAGGAAACTTCTTCCCCAATCTTTCGATTTTGTTTACCCTATTTTCGCTAACGTATAATGTACATGTACAAATTCATACTCCCTAGCAAGAGCAGCAACAACGTTATAATCTGTACACCTAGTGCTACACTCCTACCCATTCTACCACCAATAGCTGCTAGCACATCGCCAAGCAGTAATGCGCCATCGGTTACAAGCAGAGGTGCTGCATTTATCATCGCAAGGCTAAGATTTACTACAAACCCCCAGAAGACAAGATGATATACTATCTGCGCTGTTTCAGGGCCAAGTCCTACTAAGCTGGCAGGCACTTCTGTCACGTAAACTCCAATATATTTTTCATC
>DQUB01000137.1 GCA_015662475.1 Pyrodictium sp. | reverse complement strand
TATAGCTTCGCCATCCAAGTCCACAGGACTACACAGACTTAGAGGTGGCTCTAAATACACAGTAGACGCAATATACGAGCTATAGAGTCTATAGAGGTGCGGGTGTTAGCTGGTGAGTGTGTATCGAAGGAAGATCCAAAGTGTAGGTGGTGGTTCCTACACTGTTTCTCTACCCAAGGACTGGATTAGGAGAGTTGGGCTTGGCAAAGGCAGCGAAGTTCTCATGATAGTTGAACCTGACAATAGCCTTAGGATAGTGCCGAGCGGAAGGAACACCCATACAGAGGACAATGTGACTATCAAAGTTAGTGGCTCTGATTTCTGGCATACAGTGAGGCTTATAGTGTCCTACTACATGGCTGGTGTCAACACGCTAAACATAGTCGTTGACAGACCAGAACCAAGCTTTACTAGAGAACTTAGAGAGTTTGTAAGTAGACGGCTTATGGGTGTCGAGGTTGTTGAAGAGAGTAGCCACCAACTCACACTACAGTCGATTGTCGATACCACTGCTCTAACACTGCCAAAAAGCCTCAACAAGCTCTCTAAAGCTGTTGGTTACATGTTGGAGGATATTGCCAGTGCAATTGAGAAAAACGATTCAAACACGTTGCTAGACGTTGTTGCGCGAGACGATATAGTTGACAAGTTTTACGTGTACATAGCCCGCCAACTAACCCTAGTACTCAGAGGTAGACTTTCGCTAGAAAATGTGGGTGTAGGCTCACTTGCAGAAGCAAGCCTCTACAAGATGGTTGCAAAGATATTTGAGCGAATTGGAGACCATGCACACAATATTGCTAGAAGCTTGCTAGACTACTACAAAGCCACCAACACACTAGCACCTACATGTATTCGAGAAAGCCTTCTCAACCAACTTAAAAACCTCATAGAACGTTATTGGGCAGCAACAAAGGTTGTACAAACGTTGGATGTAGAGGGTGTTGAAAGCCAGATAACTAGTGCAGAAAAGCTTAGAGAGCATATCACGAGACTATACCGTGAAAGCCTATGCGTTGAACCAACACTGCTAGGGCTAATGCTCAGAGTTGTTGAGAGTATGAAGAGGATATTGGACTATACAATCGACTTGCTAGAATCTGCTCTCGATATCGTAGCGATAAAAGATCTTGATGGGAGAGCATAAAATGCCCCTCTTCATAGCCCTTCTCGTACCCGACGAGAGGCTTACAATCGTAGCAAAACTCTTTGAAAAGTACGGGTTTAAGCCTGTTAAAACCGACGAACTACACCTAACAATCCTCTTTATAGGAGACTATAGTGGAGTACATGCACACCGTATAGCATCTGCACTAGCTCACGAAAAAGTTGTAATGCCAGACACGCTTTACTGCAAAGAGGTTACGCTTCTACCACCAGGCAAAAACACACATGTTGCCGTAATAGTCGAGAAAGACAATAGACTTGCAAATGCTAGAGAAAAGTTTGCTAGAGTTATCGAGAGGCTAGGCTATAGCATTAGAGACCGCTATTTCAACCACTATAAGCCACACATAACAATCGCTAAGAGGAGACGGGGAGAAAGTCTACCACCACAACAGCTTCTAGCTAGAGCTAACACACTACTACCTAGATCGCTTCACCCAACCCACCTAGCCCTCTTAGAGACCACGCCTAAAGGCTATCGCATTTTAGCTAAACTTGAGGCTAAGTGGGACTAGAATAGGTACAAGGCAAGAGATGCTGTGGATAAAGCACCAGGCTTAGGCTTGCCTAATCTAAAGCTGATACCAGACTGTGGGTTTGAGGGGAGAGGAGGGGACTGGGGCGGCAGAGGGAGTCTGCTAGGAGCCCACCAAAATACACCATCGATCTCCAACACCGCTTATAGCCCCCTCGCTACTACACGGCTCTGGAGAGGTTGATAGAATGGTCTACGTAGATTTTACAGTGAAAGAAGATGATGGAGCAGCATGGTATGAGTCTGGAAAGATAGTGATTAATTTGAGGTGGTTGAACTTTGACTGGGAAGTTGAAAACTACATCTTAGAATGCATAATACACGAGTACATCGAGCACGTTATGGGGCTAGGACATAGAGCTGCCTCATACGCAGAGAAGATTGTTAGAGGATTGCTGCTTGAAACAGGAAAAACGGTTGAGATAGGAGAAGAGGGTAGAATGTTAAGCTTTAGGGAGCAAGCCAAGGTAGAGTTTACCAAGCTCTGGATGAGCTAGTATTTCTTTTGCCGAACCCTCATACGCTACTTGACCTTGCACCAGGATATACCCTTTATCCGCTATCTCCAAAGCTCTTTTAGCATTTTGCTCTACCAACAGTACAGTCACACCTGATCTAGCTATTTCCACGATTTTCCTGAATATCTCCTCGGCAACCTTTGGTGCAAGAGCTGCTGTTGGTTCATCTAGCATTATGACTCTAGGCTCCATCAGCAAAGCTCTAGCTATAGCAAGCATTTGTCTTTCACCACCACTAAGCGTACCAGCCTTCTGCCAACGCCTCTCATAGAGTATTGGGAACATCTCATAGATCTCCTGCAACTTCTTCTCAAACATTCTATCTGGATCTCGCTTAGCTTCTTCGCCAAGCTGCCCCGACTTGGCTCTAGCAACATACACTATTTTCGAAAGCTTCAAGTTCTCTTCAACAGTAAGTCTTGAAAAGACATTGCCTAGCTGCGGTACATAGGCTAGCCCATAGTATGGTTTTTTGCTTGGTGGAACTCTTGTCAAATCCCAGTTACCAACTATTATCTTACCACGATAGATTGTTGTGAAACCGAAAATGGTTTTGAGTAGTGTACTCTTACCACTACCGTTAGGGCCTACTATAGCTACAAGTTCGCCTGGATCAGCTGAAATGCTTACTCCATGCAGTATTTCAAGCTTCCCATACCCCGCATAAACCTCGAGTACACGGATTGGAAGGCCTTTCTCAACCACTTAAACCACCTCACCCCCCAAGATATATGTCTACTACGATTGGATTCTCTGCTACCTCTTGAGGCCTACCCTCAGCCACTATTCTCCCTCTATGCATAACATAGACATAGTCTACGTAGTCGAAGAGAACCTCTAATCTATGTTCTATGATGAAGAATGTTAGCTTGTATTCACGTCGCAACCTCTCAATACCATCAAAGATTTTGCGTGCTAGTGTTGGATTAACACCTGCTGCTGGCTCATCCAATAGTATGAGTTTTGCATTGCTCATTAAAGCTCTGGCAAGCTCTGTAAGCTTCATTTGCCCACCACTAATACTTGATGATAACATGTGGCTTACTGGGTCAAGGCCTGTAAAGTCTATCCAATGTAGTGCCTGTCTAGCGTAATCCTCTTCCTGCTTCCTCCATAGCCGTTTAAACAAGGCCTTTACCATACTCTCTCCTTTCTGATCCCTCGCTGCACCAATAACGTTCTCAAACACAGTTAAGCTTTTCCACATACGTGGATTCTGAAAAGTTCTTACAAGACCTAATCGGTATATCTCGTGAGGTTTCAAACCAGTTATGTCTTTACCATCAAATATTATTCTACCACGATCTGGCTTGTAATAGCCGGATATCACGTTAAACAACGTCGTTTTACCGCTACCGTTAGGGCCTATGAGACCAACTATACTGTTCTCGGGCACCGTCAACGATACACCATCAACTGCTCTTATACCGCCAAAATACTTGTAGACATTTTGAACCTCAAGCAGATTCTTGGGCACGACTTCTCACCCTACCCACACCCCTCTTAATACGAGTCCAAATAGGTTGAATGAATGAAGGTCTACGTCCTGTAAGCTCAACATATACTTTCCAAGCTGGTGTTTTTACGGGCTTCTCGGGAATCAGGCCCTGTGGTCTGAAGAAGATCGCCAATATTATTGCCACCCCGTAGACTAAATAGTTGAGATATCCGCCCCAAGAAACACCATAACTCATTGCCAGAGTTGTTCCAATCATGTATCCCAACCTGTCAACTAGAGCTATTACCATACCACCAACAACACTCCCAATATTATTACCTACGCCTCCAACAAGCACCATTGTCAACACCATAAACGTTATATCGGGTAGATAGTTGTCTGGATTGACGCTACGTAGGTGTATTAAAGCGTAAACAGCACCAGCAACACCAGCAAGAAATGAACCAACAACCATTGCTTCTAGTCTTGCTCGCACCACATTTTTGCCATAAGCTTCTGCTGCAACCTCGTCATCTCTCACAATTCTAAGCTTACGCCCAAACGGGCTACCCATTAGCTTCTCAACGTACAGCAGATACCCTAGAACTAATAGCCATATGAAGCCGGTTCTAATAGCCTCTACTAGTATTTTGGGAGGTGTTCCACCAACAATAGCAGCAGCTATGCACTTGAAATCAGGACTTGGGAGTATGAGGGACATAGTGCCACCCATTATCGGCTTAACAGTTCTCAGCACAATCCATATCAGTTGCGCGCTCATTAGGAGAGCTATTGCCAAGTAGTCCTCCCTCAGCCTAACAGCAGGATAGGTAAACAAAACGCCCAATAACGCTGCAATAGCACCACCTACAATAGCTGATAGGATGAAGACACCCCATGTTGCTAAGGGATTCTGAGAGTAGGCTGGTAGTATCTCACCATTATACCTTCCAAAGAACTCCAGTGTGCCAGGAACAGCACCCTCAATGCCAAGGAATAGCATAGGCCCTATTTGAGTTGCTATAACCGCCGCTACAGCACCACCTACTGCCATAAAAGCTGCTTTTCCAAAGTTTGGTATACCAGCCCATCCATACTCTACATTCATGCTTATTGCTAGTAGAGAATAGACGCCTGCCACAGCTAAATACTGTAGTATGAATTCTAGTAGGCTAGAGAGATCCACCTACACCACCTCCTCCCCTCAAACCCACCTTTTTCTGGACACGAGCGAGAAGACCATGCCAATCAACGCCTGCAAGACCTTGAGGCATGAAGAGTAGTACAAAGAGTGTAACGCTAAATGGAACTGCTAGAGCAAGTTGTGGGTCTAAGCCTATGTCAAGCAGCCATGCTGCAACTTGGTTGTAAGCAAGACCCAGTATTATGCTACCTGCAAGTGTGCCATAGAAACTGCCAAGACCGCCAAGAGTGGCAGCAGCGAATATCGATAGTAGGTTCATCCAGCCAATCTCTACTATCGGTCGTTCACCTGGTGGTCCAGTCAATATAAACATCAACACTCCGCCTACAGCTGCTAACCCACCCCCAATAAACCAGGCCACAAGTTGTACTCTGAAACTACTAATACCACTAGCCTCAGCCAAGTCCGGGTTATCGGCTACAGCTCTCATCGATATTCCAAGCAAGGTTTTGGTGGTAAACAATGCTATGCTTACTGTTGCTATTACAGCCAATATCATAGCTAGTACTTCTGCAAGATTCACTCTAACTCCTGCTACGTTGAAAGTTGTTGCTTGTGGCGATGGTAGTGTAAGCCAATCAAACGTGCTTGCAACAACGTATAAGATGAACCTTAGAATGAACATCAAACCTATACTAACAACCATGAGTTGAAGAGGAGATGCACCACGCCTCATGAGCGGCCAGAAAACAACAACAAAACTAGCAGCAGCCACAAGTCCTCCTATGATGAAGACAGCAGCTATAATCCACAACTTGTCTAGTGTAAGCATTGCATAATTTACTATATTGAAACCTCTACACTTGTCTAAGCCGTACTCCAATCCTACGAGGAACAGGTAGGCTATAACACCTACACTCACATACTCGCCATGTGCAAAATTAGCTACTTTACTAACAGCATAGTAGAATGATAGACCGCTAGCCATTAACGCTAAAGCCATACCCCAAGCTAGCGAGTAAATCAAAAACTCCATAGCGACCCACCATAGCGCCTCTGTCACATCGTCTCAGCTGTGGTCTGCTAGTTACCCCTCTATAAGGTTAGTTTGTGACAAACGTATGGGATTAATAGTAACTAAAAATTACAATTATGATTGTTTATAACATCTAAAATTCCCACAGAACACACACTCAATTAACATTATTCTGCAGAGCATAAAGGTATTTATCTGGGTGAGCTGATCCCCCGATTTCCGAGACTGGAAATTGAGGAGGGTGCTTTCGGCTATGGGAGGTTATAAGCTTCGAGGTGCAACACAAACAATTGCAGTTGCACTACTAGTTGTAGGTTTGATTATTGGTGCTGCAATAGGCTTCTTCGCTGCACCAGCAAAGGTGGAAACAGTAACTGTGACTGCTGGAGCTGGTGGTGTACAGACTATCACTATAACGAAGACTGTGACGGCTGCTGGTGCTGCTGGTTTAAAGGGTGAAATTCCAATAGGCATTCTACTGCCACAAACAGGAGGTCTTGCAGCTGACGGTAAAGATATGATTGCTGCTGCGAAAAAGGCGATTGAAGACTTTAACAAGTACTTGGAAATGATAGGCGCGCCTTACCGTTTCAAACCTGTTGTAGCTGATAGTGGTACTAATCCTGAAAAAGCTTTAGCAGCTCTACAAACACTCTACAACCAATACCACGTACAAGTTGTTGTAGGCACTGCTAGCAGCTGGGTATTAAGTGGTGTTATGGGCTTTGCAAATGAACATCATATTGTCATGATAAGCCCCTCTAGCACCAGCCCAGCACTAGCACTGCCAGACTATATCTTTAGAGTGGTAGGTAATGATAGGGGTCAGGGTAAGGCTCTAGCAACTCTAGTCAGAAGCAGAGGCTTTGATGCTGCAGTCATTATATTTAGAGACGAGGCATATGGTAGAGGCATAGCTGAAACCTTCAAACAGCACTTCGAGAAAATGGGAGGTACAGCAGTACTACTACCATACAATCCGCAGAAGAGCGACTTTGGCCCTGAAGTCCAGAAGCTAGCAAGTGAAGTTCAGAGACTTATGAATGAGGGTAAAAAGGTTGCAGTAGTAATAGTCGCTTTTGAAACCGATGGCATAAACATATTGAGTCATGCATCAAAAATAGATGTGCTTAGAAAAACGAAGTGGTTTGCTAGCGAAAGCATTCGCAGTCCAGCACTAATACAGGCGCCAGAAGAGGTAAGAAAATTCCTAGTAGATGTAGAGTTTGAAGGCACTTTCCCAATACCACCAGAAAACCCCAAAGGTAAAGCATTCCTAGAGTGGTTCCGTAAAGAGTATGGCCGTGAACCAAGCCCATTCGCAGCCTATGCCTATGATGCAGCATACCTAGCATGTCTTGCTGTAACAATGGCTGGCACATATGATGGTACTGTAATCAAAGAAGTGCTACCAAAAGTTGCGTATAACTACTTTGGTGTTAC
>DQUB01000214.1 GCA_015662475.1 Pyrodictium sp. | reverse complement strand
GTTAGAATGGTAGCCGGGCGGGGATTCGAACCCCGGTCACGGGGGCCAAAGCCCCGCATCCTTGACCGCTAGACGACCCGGCTGTCCATAGCCCTACCTTCTAGTCTCCAGGTTATAAGGGTTAATGTCGAGAAACAATCTCTATCACAGCTAATGGTCTATCTAGTAGTGTCGGCGAACTCGGCACTCATCATTTGTCAGTAGCTGTTCTTTGAAGGGGCCTCTCCCCATCACATCCAACATTTATTGCTATCCCGAGTCAACCTATCATTTTCTACAACTTCCAACTCTAATAATTTTTGTTTCAACTATTCTTTTCTTCACATGATTTAATCTTGATTAATGGATGGTTTTCTGGAAGTTCTCCACCAGTATGACAAAGTATAACTATGTGACCATCTTGTATTTGAGCGTCGAAACCTCTTCTCCTAAGCCTAGAAGCGAAATATTCTAGCATTGCCTGTTCCAATAGCTGTTCTAGAGGTTTTGCTCGATATTGTAGTGGTGCGACTCTTTCTAGAAAACCTTGCTTAACAAGTCTTTTTACAAGTCTTGTTGCAACCCGCCTACTGCCCAAGAGTGGTGCTAAAAGGTCAACAGCTTCTCCTAGATTAAATTCTCTGTCTTTAAACGTCTTGTATAGCGCGTAGTAGGAGAGAAACTCTCTCCTCTTAGGCCAACGCTTTCTAAAAACCAAGAATAGCCCCCTAAAACCGCTTAGCTTATGAGGCGATAAAATTGAGAGTGTGTATGCTTGGGCTATGGGGAGCCTTGTAAGGCGTGAGCCCCGCGTGCAAGATGTCGGGGCTATGAAGAATAACCAGGCTTCCGAGCCTCCAGGGGGTGCTTGTCGTGCCAAAGCTTCTCGAAAACTCTGAGGTGTTACCCGTAGAATATATTTTGGAGCATCCCGAAGAGAGCATAAAGCTTGTCTATGCTGCATCACGTTGCAAGTGTTTTATCGTTGACAACCCTTTTGTAGCTGTTGTGGAGGTTAAAGGACTTAGACTTGAAATGGCAATTGGCGTTGGCAGTATTGTATGCGAGGAAGGCTGTGGTATTGGTGTTTGGAGGCTAGCTTCATCTGCTTGGGCTTCAGGGGTTCAGATAGGCGGTGAATGCGCATACTACGGTCCAAGCAAGCTTGTAGACATGCTAGATGGGCTAGTGTCTTTGCGCGGGTATGATAGTAGTGAGCGGGTTATAGAAGCTGCAAAAGTTGGTGAAAGTGGAGGTCTAATAGTAGCTGTTGGCGTTAACGCTATAGAGTTTGAGCAAAGTGCAGGTTTTTGTGGCAGTTTAGAAGCTACATACCCGCTCCACCCAGCAGCCGTTGTCGGAAAGCCTTACTATCAAGCATGTATTGAAGAGTATGGTGAACCTGTGGGCAAGCTCTCCAGAATAGTATATCCGTTACTTCGCCTTGGAAGAAAACCGATATTGTGGTGGTCTTCTGGAATGCTCAAAGATCTTATGATCATAGGCTTTGACCCTACAACAGCAACCTCTCACGCCAAACTTGCAGCTTTATTGGGCATCCTATACACGTGTGGTAAGAGAGTAGACTAGGCTTTTGAAGAGGGCTCAGCATGGTCGATGTTCCACACATACTATAGCTTCGGTGTAGGGTAGCTTCGTCACAGCCCAGCCTATTATAGAGATGGCACTAAGCCTACTATGAATGCTATTGCTCCAAGCAAAAAGCATATCTTGAGCGCTCTACGAGTTCTAGCAGCTTCCCTTACCGGGTCTGACGAGCGTACTAGTTTTAGAGTTGAATAAAGCGCTATAGCATCGACTATTGCAGCAAGCACAAGGTATGCTGCATTGTAGAGTCCTAGAAGGTAGGGTAGAGGACTGATAATAGCTACTATGAGAACTGTAATAAGCGCTATTAACGAGGCTTTCTTAGGACCTAATGTGACTGCTAGTGTGCGAACACCATGAGCTTTATCGCCAACGTAATCTTCAACACCTTTAACAAATTCTCTTGCTAGTACGAGTAGAAAAGCAATTATCGAGACTACTATGACGGTGTTGAAATGATGCCATACTCTCACCAACTCGGCATATGCAAGTCCGCCAAAGACTATAGATGAAGCACTGTTGAAAGCTATTACCAGGTTCCCAGGAAGACCAGTTCTCTTCAATTTCCACGAGTAGGTGTAGACTAGCAATGCATTCACAAAAGCGTATGTGAAGGTTAGAGAGCCTATAAGCAAGGCTATAGCTAGACCAGCTATACAAACAACTATTGAGATTAGGAGTGCTTCATGTGGTGAAACTCGTCCTGAAGGTATAGGTCTTTCAGGCTTGTTTATAGCATCAATTTCCCTGTCAAAATAGTCGTTTATAGCGTAACCGCCAGCAGCAACAAGTACCACTACTGCAGCTATTAATGGGAACCATTGGTCAAGACCAAGGTTGGCATGTAGTGCGCGATACACTATTGCATAGCCTGTATAGGTTGTAAAGAGTGCGACAACGAGATTGTGGACTCTAACAAGCTCCGCATAGGCTATCAGCTTCTCTCTAAGCAAACCTATACTCCCTCAATAATAGTTTCGGTTGGCTATGTGGATCCCACAATCATCTCTCGTGCTTAGAAGAGCTGGAGAGCCTCTAATGTCTGTCGTGGAATATTTTGCCAAAGTTGCTAGAAAGCCTACTATCTCCGCAATAAGAATACTAAATCAAAATCGAATACTGTACATGGAGATGGTGGATGTCGATGTAGTTGCAGCAATGGTTCGTGGCGATAGCGGATCTGTATACAAAGTTGTTGTAAATATTCGTGAAGGTCGCTACTACTGTACCTGCCCTGCAAACATTAGGGGTAGATTGTGCAAACACATCATTGCAGTTATCATAGCTTTAGAGAGAAAGTATGGTGTTGCTGTTCGGCCGAAACCTCCATCATCACCAGGCTCAGAGTGAGTCGTGCTCCACACCAAGTGAGGGAGGAGAAATAGTAGTCTATAAACGCGTCTTCCAAATTAGACTGTGCCTTAAACGATAAAGTCCTATACAGGTATGGGGTAGAGGCGATTATATGGGCTCGCTAGATGAGGCTCTAAAGGCGTTTCGAAAGGGTGTTCCAGTACTCATATACGATTCGAGTGATCGTGAGGATGAAGTGGACTATGTTGTATATGGTGGAGCAGTTGATGTTGATATAATCTACGAGATGAGAACGCTTGCAGGTGGCCTTATATGCTATGCTATGGGGCGTGAAGCTGTTCAAGCTTTGAAGCTTCCTTTTGCCTCCGACTACCTACAAAGGGTAGAGCCTTTAGCCAAACTCGTCAAAATTCCAAGATATGGTGAACCACCAGCTTTCAGTGTGTGGGTAAACCATGTTAGTGTAGTGACTGGAATTCGTGATGCTGATAGAGCAACTACAGTAAGAGAATTGCATGTTGTCACAAAGCTAGTCTATGAGGGAAACGTTGAAAAAGCTAAACAAAAGTTCTACGAGGAGTTCATGGCGCCCGGCCATGTCCCAATACTGGCAGAGCGAGGTCTTAGCATCAGACGTGGACATACAGAACTCTCTTTAGCTCTAGCACGACTTGCTGGTGTTATACCGAGTGCTGTGCTTGCTGAAATGCTTGTCAAAGGTAGACAGCTAACATACGATGAGGCATTACAGGTTTCACGCGAGTATGGCTACCCGCTAGTTAGAGGCGATGAAATTGTGAAAGAGGTTGCTAGGCGAGTAGGTCCGCCGCAGTTGGGAGCCCGCCCCTCATAGTCTAGCCGCCGAGACTCGGCGGCCTTGGGGCGGTGGGCTCCCCGGGTCCACTGTTTAGTAGAGGGTGAACAGACTGTCATATTTCCATCTCTCATACTAGTTCTCCTAGGGATTTGCGAGTTATGAGACGTATCATACCTGTAGCTCTCAGCATAGCTGGTTTCGATCCCGACTCTGGTGCAGGTGTTGTAGCAGATATACGTACATTCAACTCTCTTGGCGTTTATGGCGTTGCTGTGGTAACTGTTGTAACAGCGCAGAACACGTATCGAGGATATGCTATACAGCCTCTAGACCCAGGAATTGTTGTAGCTCAGCTAAGAGCTCTTAGAGAAGACATAGGGTTTGATGCTGTTAAAGTTGGAATGGTCTATACTAGAGAGCTTGTAGAGGTTATAAGTAGAGAGTTAAGTGACTTTGAAGGTCCTATAGTTGTTGATCCGCTTATGAAAGCAAAGTCTGGTGTGGAGTTGATCTCAGAAGATGCTTTAGATGCGTTGAAGAACAAGCTATTACATATTGCAACTCTTGTTACACCAAACAAGTTTGAAGCGGAGGTTTTAGCCGAAACCTCTATACAGACAATAGAAGATGCAAAGAGGGCTGCTGCCATTATAAGCAGAGAATATGGTGTTGAAGCTGTACTAGTGAAAGGTGGTCATTTGAAACCTTGCTGTATCGACATACTCTATTTTAGAGGTCGTTACTACGAGTTTTGGGGCAAGCCAAGTAGAGGTTGCTATCATGGTACTGGCTGTATTCTATCCTCTGCAATAACGGCTCTACTAGCTAAAGGCTATGAACTTGTTGAAGCAGTTAAAAAGGCTAAAAAACACGTTGAATATGCGATACGCTATGGACCACCTATTGGGAGAGGTTGGTGTCCAGCAGACCCTCTAGCACCACTTGAAATTGATGCGGAGCGTTATCGTGTTTTGACAGACATTGTTGAAGCTGTGAAGATGTTGGAGCATGCATCTCATTTGGTTTCGAAATATGTGCCGGAAGTTGGAATGCAAGTAGCCATGAGCTTGCCAGCTCGCTATGCCAGCTCTCCATCTGATGTGGCAGCTATACCTGGTAGAATTAGAGCCGATGGCTGTCGTCTCATATACAGGTTGCCACCAGAATTTGGCGTGTCTTCACACTTGGCAAGAGCGATATTGACGGCAATGGAGTTCCAGCCTGACATACGTGCAGCCATCAACATAGCTTATTCTCCGGAGATTATTAGGGCTGCTGAAAAGCTAGGATACATAGTCTCCTACTACGATAGACGTGAAGAGCCTCCCGAGCTAAAGAGGGTAGAGGGAGCAACAATACCTTGGGGTATAAGGAGAGCTGTGGAGAGAGCTGGTGGGAAGGTACCAGACATAGTATACCATCTAGGAGATGTTGGGAAAGAGCCTATGATAGTGGTATTTGCGAGATCTGCTTCAGAAGCTGCATCAAAACTGCTAAGGATACTCTGGTCTATATACGGTTAAAGATGTTGGACATAGACTATGTGCTAAGATCTCTAGCAATTATCTCGGCAACCTTCTTGCCCGAAAGCAGCATTCCTGTAAACAGCGGGCCCATGCGTGGAAGACCATAGAGTGCAGCTACAGCCATGCCAGTCACATACAAGCCTTCAACAACCTTTCCCGTATACTCTACAACCAGATTGTCAGCTTCTGAACTAAATGCAGATTTCTCGCCAACAACTTTTACGCCAAATTCTGGCAACTTTCTCTCAACAATTCTCAGAACTTCAGCATCATGGCCGGTCGCGTCTACAACAGCTTTTGAGACTAGAAACAGTGGATCCACGTGTAGACCGGCAAGCTGTACAGCACTCCACTGTACAACAACGCCAGTGATACGGTTTGGCTGGCGACGGTATATGACGTCTTCAACGCTAACACCAAGCCAAATACGTGCACCAGCCTCTATAGCTTTTACAGCAAGTCTCGCTATAAGCTCCTCTGGATACACTGTGTAGAGACCCTTCACTTTAGACTGGTAGACCTTCAACCCGATCTCTTCGACTATCTCGAGCCCCCTCTCATCTATAACGACGCGAGGTAGAAGCATTCCACCTCCTCCAATCCCTCCTCCAAAACTCAACCGTTTCTCTACAACAAGCACTTTGAATCCCCGCTTTGCAAGGTAGTAGGCTGCTGTAAGACCTGAAGGACCAGCGCCAACTATCACGACGTCAGACTCTGAATATTTCTCTAGATCTTCTAGAGCAGCAATAGCGATGGCTTTTGTGATCATAGCCTCTAGCTCAGGCAAGACACAACCCTCCAAACCTAGCGCATGTTATATAGACTATAGAGTTAGCGTTGTCAGTGTAGACTCTAGTTCTCCTCTCCAAAACAACTGTTATATGATAGTTTTAAAGTCGAGATTATGTTGAGGGTCCCATCTTGCCCAAAACTTTGATGGTTGAAGCAAGAACAGGAAATACCCCCGAAGAAGTCAAAAAGCTTGCAAGGATAGAGGGAGTAGATCCAAATAAGCTCCGTACACGTGTAGCTGAAGGGCGAGTTGTAATAGCACGAAACATAGCTCGTTTAGACAGGGTGAAGCTTGTTGGCATAGGTGAAGGTCTTCGAACAAAAGTTAATGTGAATCTTGGCACTAGCGGGACAGTAGTAGATGTCGAGATGGAGATTGAGAAGGCAAAGATAGCAGTCAAATATGGCGCTGATACAGTGATGGATCTTAGCATTGGCGGTGACCTAGACAGTATTAGAAGGACTATCATGCAAGCAGCAGAACCGCTGCCAATAGGCACTGTACCAACATATCAAGCGTGGATTGAGGGTGTGAAGAGGTATGGAGAGAGTATTCCAGAGGACTGGTTCTTAAAAGTAGTTGAAAAACATCTCAGAGATGGAGTAGATTTTATGACAATCCATGCTGCTTTGACAAAAGAGCTTGTCAAAAAGGCTGTTAAAAGCAAACGCGTAGAACCAATAGTCAGTAGGGGTGGTGCGCTGATAGCAGCGTGGATATTGGAGAATGACGAGGAGAACCCCTATTACAAGAACTGGGACTATATACTAGAGCTTTTCGCAGAATATGACGCTGTAATAAGTCTTGGTGATAGTTTGCGTCCTGGAGCTCTTGTAGACGCGCATGACGAGCTGCACTTGGAAGAGTTGATGGTTAATGCAAAGCTGGTTTCTAGAGCACGTGAAGCTGGTGTACAGGTGATGGTTGAAGGGCCTGGGCATATGGCACTAGACCGCATAGTGTTTGACATAAAGCTTGTCAAAAGTATTACGAAAGGTGCTCCCTACTACGTTTTAGGCCCACTAGTTACAGATGTAGCGGCAGGTTACGACCATATTGCAGCAGCTATAGGTGCAGCTATAGCAGGTGCTGCTGGTGCAGACTTCCTATGCTACCTAACGCCAGCAGAACACCTTTCACTTCCAAACCCAGAACAGGTGAAGGAAGGACTTATAGCATTTCGCATTGCTGCACATGCGGCAGACATAGTTAAACTTGGAGCTAAAGCTCTTGAATGGGATGTTAGAATGAGTATTGCTAGAGCAAAACTAGATTGGCAACAGATGTTCGACCTAGCAATAGATCCAGAGAGAGCAAAGAGCATCTACACACAATTTGGTGTGCGTACAAAGGCTTGTAATATGTGTGGTCAATACTGCGCATTTCTCGTACTGGGCAAGTTTCTGGAAAAACGTAGACAACCTGTTCTAGAAGAGACGATTAGAGAGTATCTTTCGAGACGGCCATCACAAACATTGTTTCCGTAGGCAGAGTTTAGCAAAGTTGTTGGTCTACAACGTCATATTTTAAGTTTCACGATACTGCATGTAGTACGAGGCTGGAAAAGGTATGTGCGATGTGAAATGTTCTAAGCTTCTATCAACTTGGGTTAAGGCACCACAGCTTCGCGGAGCAAAGATCTTGATAGCAAGTGCATGTCTACCTCTTGTTGCACCGCAAGTCTACAAGCAAGTTGCAGCAGAGGTTGATTTTGTACTACTTGCATGTCCAGAGCAAGAACCGGCTGCACACTATGGCAAGCTTGCAAGCATAATTAGGAGTAGTAGGCCAAAATCGATAACCGTGGTCACAGTTGATGGTAGTCCCCACTGTTTTGCATTGCAAGCAGCAGTTAATGAAGCAGAGTACATATTGGGTGAAAAGGTTGAACGGAGACACTATGTAGTTGTTGATGCTAAAGAGCTTGTAGAGATAAAGCCGGAAGCAATACGTGTAGCAAGATACCTTAGCCTTGTAGCCAAGATTGTTAGGAAATATCCAGAAATTCTCGAGGAGTTGAAACGTTATAGTCTAGAGCATAGACAGGCTGAGAGGTTGAGCAGGCTGTGAGAAGGTATAGAGGGCTAATAGTCGATCTCGACGGTGTTGTGTGGCGTGGAGGTAAGCCTATTTCGGAAAACATTGAAGCACTACGCATACTACGTAATGCTGGGGCAAAGATAGTCTTCCTAACAAACAATTCTACCAGAAGCCGCCGTCTCTACTCTCAACTGCTAACGAGCATCCTAGGCTTCAAAGTAAAACCCGAAGATGTTGTTACTAGCGCTTATGCAGCAGCAAAATGGCTAAAAGAGAACATGGGCTCCTCTAAAGTCTATGTTGTTGGTGAAGAAGGGCTTGTAGAAGAGCTTGTAGGTGAAGGGCATACAATAGTAACAATTTCAGAAGCCAAATCTTGTAAAGCAGATGTCGTGGTAGTTGGGCTTGACCGTAACCTCACATACGAAAAACTGCTAGCAGCTCATACCCTAATTAAGTGGTGCAATAAACCCTACATAGCGACAAATATTGATGCAACAGTACCCATGGAGAAAACTGACATGCCAGGAGCAGGTGCTATACTAGCAGCCTTGGAAAAGTCTACCGGCAAAAAGCCTGTATACGTGGTCGGAAAACCAAATCCATGGATAGTCGAGATGATACTATCACAGTTGAAACTAGATAGGAGAGAGGTTCTCCTGGTAGGAGATAGACTTGACACAGACATAAAGGTGGCTGTAGAAGTAGGCATAGACAGCCTCTTAGTGTATACCGGAGTGGCTAGACCGCAAGATACAGTGAAAAGCCATATTAAGCCTACATACCAAGCCAAAAACTTGCTCGAAGCAGTTAAACTGTTAAGTCTAGCCTAGATAGGTGCCCCTTACAAGTACATCTCTTGGCTTAACTTCTTCAAGCCAACATACCTTCTTCTTCTCATCAAAGTACATGTTGTAGAATACAATTCTCTCGACAACCTCCTCCAAGGGTCTCCCTATAAAACTTACATACCTTCTAATCAGTGCAGCTGTTACAGGATCGTCAAGTGGACCAGTATCTATTGTCATCAATAGAGTAAGATTCTTCTCCAATACCCTGTCATACATGCCTTTAACCAACGAATGTGATAGTATGGGATCGACGGATTCAACGATAACAATGCTGTTCCCAGGAATTCGGTCGAGGAGCTTTAAAATGAAACGCTCTTTGAGAGTTTTACTGGAGATAACAGCAATGTCCTTTTGCTCTTCTTCTTCGTGTTTTAGAGGCTTTGCAAGCTCTTTAAACAGCCTATCTCCAAGTTCGCCTAATGCTTTAACGAGACCACTAGTGAAACCTAAGCTAACCTCTTCACCAAGCATAACTCGAAAAACATCGACAAAGAATATATCCATCAAACTTGCAACAGGATGTGATCTTAGAAGCTTCACTAGTTCACCTAATACTGCACCAAGCGCTACCACAGTCCTATAGTCAAGAGCCCCAGAAGTTTTTGAAAGATTTAAAGAATATGCGAGCCGCAAATATGCCAGATAGTCTCTAGGTATTAGAACAGCATCAATGTAAGGTGCAGAACCACTACACTTACACTCTTTCAATGTAACCTCTACCTTACACCCCTCCCTATTGCGGCCAACTTCAATAATTGATGGCTCCATGTAATGGCCGTCAACTTTTCTAACAGCATTCTCCTTCCCAAAGAACAAGGTGTACACAAGCTTTTCAGCAAAAAACGCATCCATAGTACAACCTCTTACACCCAAATAGGCTGCTCGCGAAATATTCGATTTACCAACACCTGGATAACCAGCAACAATCACAAAATTGTTCAGTTTTAAATCAGCTTCCTCGATACATCGTAGATTCCTAATCCTTAGATACCCATATCGTTGTTGCACAGCAATATCGCCTCCCCGAGCATAGTCTACCAGATAAAGCTAACTAGATGATTAATCATATCGTATATTTATCGGCTATGCTAAAAAGCATAGAACTTGGACGTGGTTGGAAGATGTGAATAGTCGGAGAAATTGGCGAATGAAAACATTGTGATAGGTAGAAAGAAAAACTCACTTTAAAACTATAAAAAAATTGAAAAATTGTAAGAAACTAAGATGTTTTGTTTTAACCTGTCTAGCTTGCTAGTTGTACTATTTCTCCTGTCTCCGACTTGTACAATGCTATGTCCTTGAATGTACATTCGCCATCCTTACATATGTACCTCCAAATGCTATAGTCTTGATATTTCAGATCACCGTTTTCGTCTAAAGCTTTCCATCCAGTAACACCAAAGTAGTTATACGCAACTTTTGGTAGCACTTCTTTGATTACAGTACCATCATATGTGCCAGCCATTGTTACAGCAAGACATGCTAG
>DQUB01000065.1 GCA_015662475.1 Pyrodictium sp. | reverse complement strand
GTGTAGGAGAAAAGGTCGAGAACTGTCGCGTTTTCAAACGAGTTTACCATGTGTTCTAAGAGTATACGGTTTTTGCGTTGATCGAGAAACAATCCAGTCTTCTGACCTTTTCTCGGATCTACATAGAGTTTTATTGAGCCTTCCTCCACTATACTTGTGACCTGATTCCCATAGCGTAGCCCTTCCTTTGGTTGAAGCCCTATCTCAAGTCGTGTTCTTTGCACACTCTTTTCATATATTGATATTTTATCATCGTAGATTTCGATAAGAGATTCTATTAAAACATCTTGTAGTTTATCCCATACAATGCTGCTTGATTGGTATACGATGAGCCCGTTATAGTAGTCTATAATTAAGCCTGGAAGCATATCACCATCGCTGTGTACTAGTCTATAGCCACATTCTGTACACGCTATACCAAGCATTTTCCGCTTTCTATAAGCTTTTTCAAGTCTATCCATGACAGCCTCTCTCGCAGATGAATATTTGCAATAGCCTATAGAGACTAAGCGTATTGCAACAGGACCTACCGTATCATAAAATCCGCAACCTAACAGTTCTCCGCGCTCACTTTCGACTATTACGAGCTCGCCAGGTTCTATCTTAGGGCGTGGTCCTATAATCCACTTAGAATATATCATTAGCGTGCCTTTATCCAAAACTTCCTCTTCCAATACGTTATCTACTCGGACTACTGGTAGCATATTCAAAACCCCTTATAAGACTTCGGAGATGTTGTATACAGTACCTTAATAACAGCCTTGATCTTTTGGGGTACAGCTTTTATACCAGAGAAATACTTGCAAATCATTGGTTCGGGTGATAAAAGAGATGGTGTATTCCAAGAGACTTACAGTCATACCAGCAATTCTTATACTAATATCGATGTTGACGCCAATAACAATTGCGAGTATGGCACAAGCTATTGAAATAGTGTTTGAGCCTAAGAGGGACGTGTATCCTGTAGGTTTTACTGTAACTGTGAAGTTCAACGGTTTCACACCAGGTACGATATATAAGATAGAGATAGTGTATCAAGGCGAGACTAGTATCCAGAATGCATTAGAGGTTGGCGATATAGAGGGTATGGAGGTAATTGCTAGTGAAATAACGTCATCGTCATGGCTCTTCATAGTCAACGCTACAGCTACTACTGCAAGCATGAAAGTTAAACCATTGGCAGCTGGCACTTTCCAGTTCATAGTAAAAGACATAAACGATGTGGAGCTTGCAAGAAGTGATAAGATGCTTGTTTCTGAAAAACTAACAGTGATAGAAATCCAAGTATTTGATGCTGTTACAGGCGAGAACATAACCGACAAAGCGATAATAAGCCTTAATGGCACTATAGTAGAGCCGCCAATAACGGTAGAAATTGGCAAGGTATACGAAGTTAAGGTTGAAGCAATAGGGTATGAAGCAAGAACATTCTTGATAAAGGTTGAAGGCCCATACATAAAATGGAGTGTGTATCTTCAGCCAATTGGTGTTGAAGTCGTAAATCTTGGTAATTTGACTATTATAATACAGTATGCTGATGGTACAAAAGCAGAAGGTATTGATCTAGAAGTTCAAGTCTATTCTGCAACAACTGGTAAGTTAATGTATGCCTACTACACGTCTAGGGGAAGCGTAAACATAGAGTACATACCAGCCGACAAATACGTAGTTTACGTCTTTGACCCATCCATGAAGTATGTGGGTAAGAGCGAAGTTGAAGTTGAAGCAGGAAAATCTGTGACAGCTACTGTGACACTTGAGGTTAACGAGGTGTATAAAGAGTTAGAGAGTTTAAAGGCTAAAACATCAACGGCAACATCGGTAAGTGGTGTAGCTGCAGGCTTAGGTATAGTGGGTGCCATAGGTGCTCTATTGAGCTTCTACAAGACAAGTATGGAGGTTGTAAAGCTTAAACAAGACATCTCAACAATCCAAAATGATATTGAGAGTCTCAAGTTGAGCATTGAAAAGTTGAAGAAGGCAATGGAGGATGTGCTAGCGGTAATAGACAAAGTCGAAGAAAACTCCAAAGCAGTACTTGAATTGAAGGAAACAGTAAGCACTTTAAGCACAACTATTGATAGGTTGGCATCAGAGCTTGAAGATTTAAGTGCAAGATTGAAGAGTACAGAGGAAAGAGTGGACAATCTAGCGAAAACTCTAGTGAACTTAGGTTCTGCATTGAGAGATCTAGCTGTTAAAGTTGGAGAACTATCTAAGAAGGCAAGTGAGCTTGAAAGAATGAATGCAGATTTAAGAGAAAGAGTGGTTGATGTTGAAAGTGTTATAGCTGCATTGCAGAAGACAGTATCAGACATACAAAGTAGGTTGCGTGAACTTGTAGGTCTAAGTGAGGACATTAGTCGAGTAAAGACATCTCTGCAGCAGATCAGAGATGAAGTAGAGAGTATCAAGAAGGTGGTAGCAGATCTAACAACGTGGAGTAGTGAAGCAAATAGAGCACTTTCAGAGTTGCTAGCTCGTGTAAGCAGTAATGAGAAGAGGGTAGTAGGTGTGGAGGAGAAGGTAGGTGATATAGAGAGTAGATTAACAGCTGTTGAAGAGAGGGTAAGTAAGCTAGAAACTGGCGTAGGTGAACTTCAAGAAATAGTTGCAACAACAGTCAAGGAGCTTAGAACTCAACTCGATAGTCTGTCAAAACGTGTTGACGAGCTAAGTGGAAACATAGATGAGTTGAGTAGTATTACGGAGCAAACACGTAAGAGTGTTGAGGGTGTTGCAGGCCAGTTAATGATAGCGTATGGTATATCGATAATTGGTCTACTAGTAGCAGTAGCAGCGCTATTCCTAATATGGCGTAGGATAACCAAGTAAGTTTAACAACTAACTTTTATTTTTTACCAGGTTTTCCACGTTTCTACTAACTCTTCTAAAACATTCTATTTTTGGATCATTTTTGCCCAGCAAATGTTTAGTTACAGTCTCCTCTCCACGAGGCTACACATACGGTGTCTGTGAAATGGGAGAGCTTGAGAAGGAATGTTCATGGCGTATCGGTTGTATTATCATCGCTTATTGCGGGTATGGCGCTTGTGTCAATCTTCATAGCATTTAGCTACTATTATTCGTTGCTATTCAAAAACTATTTGCATTATGTTTCAAGGATAAGTGGAGTGTTAAATGAGCCTCAAATGATGCTCGACATAAAGTCGAATAGTACGGGTTTGTTTGGCGTGTTGAATATTAGTTATCCAGGAGGAAAAATTAAACAAGTAATAGTCCACTACAAACCAGCATGTAATGGCAATAACATCTACATGGTTGAGCCAGAACTTAGACAGAGCGGTATCTATGTTGCAAGTTTTCCTGTGTGCAACAGTAGTGCGATGTTGATACAAGTGGTAGACTCTAAAAACAATATCTACTTTTACAGGCTTGATAAAGATCCACTGCATAGAGGACCTATAAAATATTGGGTATCTATCAACGATATTATAAAAGAGAATGATTTGATGAATTCTATCTATTCTAGTGATAAGTTTATAGCATGTGTAATACTTGAGAATGTATATGACGTTGATTGTGATGAATATTTCAACTTTACATTGGCTAATATTACTGTTTTCTACGATTTTACCAGACTAGCAAACTTTGTAGTTGATCTGATATCTATGGAGGGGGCAAGCAGTGGTAGTGTTACAATACCCTATACGCTCTTGTTCAAAGTTAATGGTAAAAACTTGGAGTTTTCAGATACTCTCAACCTAGTTTTCAACGTAACTGATTGGGTTCTGGTAAAGTCTTTCAGCAAATATTATTCATCGGTTGGAGCTTTAAGAGTTTATAGAGAGTATGTTAAGAGGGTGATTGTGAACAATAGCCAGTTGCTTGAAATCCACAAGATATATGATTATTTCCAGACCATGTTTGGATTTAATCTAAGAAGAAAACTTGTTTTTATTGGTGGCACCGTCAATCTTGGTAACATGTCAATAGCTGTTGTACCTCTAAGAGCAGATTATATGCATAGGTTGAGCTTGGGAG
>DQUB01000186.1 GCA_015662475.1 Pyrodictium sp. | reverse complement strand
GGCTAAGTTTCCAATCTATAGCCTTAGCCATGATGTGGATTATTAGTGTTGATACGAAGTTAGATGCTAGAGGTGTTGGGGGCAACACAAGCCTGGTCATGGGCTAACCACCTCTTTTGGAACAATTACGTATCCTAGCTCTTGTTTCTCAACCTTTAGAGCTGCCCCTTTCCCGCTAAGTCTAGCTTTGACGCGGTCTATTGGCAAGATGTAGTCGTCCATGTATGTCGACGGGTCTCTCACTTCTGCGAGTCGGTACCAGTCTCGGTGGGGTAGCGGTAGTCGTGAGACTACGTAGCCTCCCTCTAGGGGCGCTGCAAGAGTTTGGGGAAACGCGTACCTGGTCTCAACAACCTTTTTGTTGGCAGGGGTTGCATCTAGCAGTTCTACGTTGACCGTGTTTGCTATTGCTTCTTTCACTCCAAGTTTAGCTATGCTCCATGCTGCTTGCACAAGCTTGGCTGTGTCAACCTTTGAGTTGGCAACCACGTAGACTATGTCGAGGGTCAGTGTGGGGGCGTAGATCTTGCCGTGTACTTGTACAGCCCATATGTTGGGAGAGCCGGGATAAACATATTGACCTCGTACGTAGGGTGCAATTATTACTCTGCTTATGTCTTTGGTTTCTATAAGGCTTCTTGGGTCTAGGTTAGAGATCCTATAGCAGACCCATGGCACTAAATCCAGTAGTTCTACAGTTGAAGAGTAGAGATTGCCTCCTACAACAACCATTTCAGGCTTAGCCTCTCGGAGGTGTAGAGGGTAGGCTAGAGCTCCCAAAAGACTTGTTGGTGGTGGAAATCGGAGAGAAGGCTGGCCAGCACTATAGAGTGGGTGTTTCACGCTATAGCCCCAGTGGAGCCTAACAACTACTCTCAACACTCTAGGCATCGTCGATCACACTTACAACCCTAGCCACTCTAGAGCCTTCTTCTTAACCTCCCCGAATAGCTCTACTATCGTCCTGTAGACCCTAACATTGTTGGCCTTCAACAGCTTCTCAGCATCGCTATCACCAGTATACCCGTACACCTCAACACTGCTATTGGTGGCTTTGACAAACGCTTTTATCCTCTTCACCGTATCTTCGACGAAACAAGGCCCCATGGCTGGTGGCGAGACGTTGAAAGGCAAAGGCTTCGACAAGGTTACAAGTAGCAGTTCATAGCCTACTACTGGCATAAACCTAGAATGCTTCGCGCCAAAGAGTCTAGAGTCAAGCATGAGAGCTAAAGCGTCGATAGCAAGCTCAACCCTCTTCTTCCGCTCGTTAGCATCCAAGCACTCGCTCTTAATAGCACTTGTACACCCTACACTGGCCAAGTCCATGTAGAAACTCCACGCGTAAACAGCAGATCCAACCTCCACATTGTAGGGCATCTGTGCCTGATCCCATACCTGTGAAGCTGTAGGTGCATGCCTAACCTGGAACTGTGTCTCAACAACAGCTATCTCAACAGCGTCTAGAGCAGGTATCATGAAGCTACAGGAGAACCGTGAAGTTCTCTTAACGGGTTTTTTGCCAGCGTATAGGAAGCCTCCAATATCCTCGACAACACAGTTGGTGATAATGGTCTTCTCAACTTCAT
>DQUB01000203.1 GCA_015662475.1 Pyrodictium sp. | reverse complement strand
TCTCGTAGAAGGGTCTAGGGTCAAGCGGTGATGGTACTTCCAATACCCTAACACCATACTCTCTAGCCATCTGCTCAAGCATTGCCGAGGCTTCAGTGGGCCTACCCTCAACAACAACTACAAGCCCTACACTACCTGTTGAAATCATCGTTCTAGCTTTCTCGACAAGTGCTGGAGTAGGTGGCAATCCTTCCTCAGCAACTAGCACAAGTTCTACATGTATACCAGCCCACTCCACGGCATACTGTACAACAGGTTCGTCGGCAACAGCTGCTATGTCCACCTCTGGAACCCTCTTTACAGCCTCTCTAACCCCCTCAACAATAGAAGTTGCGACTAAGCTGTAGTGTTGTGAGCAGGAGGGTCTAAGACTGGAGAGAACCTTCGACAACTCCTCTATGAACACAATGTAGTTGTTGGGATCGTATATTATCGAGTGGTAGTTTGGCTTGCCAGTGACAGGGTTAACATACACTCTAACACCTTCAAGCTCAACTATATCGAGCAATCTCGCCTTCAACTCTCCACTAGCAACAAGCTCTCTAATACGCAGTTCTACAGGAGTATGACCTGTAGAGACTATTAGATCGGCTTTTCTAAGCAACTCCATGTCGGAAGGTCTTAGCGAGTACATGTGGGGATCGACACCTGGTGGGACAAGGCTTTTAACAACATCACCTTGACATGCTAATGCTCCTACATCACCTTCTAGAGAGGGGAAGGTTACCACTATGAGCAGCCCTTGCCCCTCATGATCACTGGTCGAACCTCCACGACTTGCACTGTAAAACACACTGTAAACTACCGTTATAACTGCAACAATGATGGCTGAAACGGCTAGGACAATAGCTGCTTTTCTCAACAAATCCTAGTCTCCCGTAAGCATGTTTTCTAGCTCTACAGATGCTTATATACCTGTGCACATAGACTGTTAGATGTCTAGGAGAATGTGCACATGGTAAAACTTGTTGTGGATAGAATCACCGTTGTTCTAGGCTCTGAGGTGGTTCTCGAAGATGTAGAGTTTGAGGTTAGTGGTCCTGGTCTTGTGCAGGTTTTAGGCCCTAATGGTGCTGGTAAAACAACTCTTTTCAACACAATATTGGGCTTGATAAAGCCTGTTAAAGGACGTATTCTTGTCGATGGAGTTGATGTTACAGGTAATCCTCGTCTTGTCGGCAAATATGTTGGGTATGTTCAGCAGTTTGCAGGAATAGGCTTGGAATTCCCAATAACAGCTTTGGAGCTAGTAGCTGGCGCCTATCTTTTGCGGCAACAGAAGCCACCAAGACTCTTCAAGAGAAAAACTGCGTTGAAGAGAGCTTTAGAAGTTCTAAAAAAGGTTGGATTGGAAGAACATGCTTTGAACAAACCTCTTGCACAGCTTAGCGGTGGGCAAAAACAGCGTGCATTCATAGCACGTGCTCTTGTTTTTGACCCTCCAATTCTCATCATGGACGAGCCCTTCTCTGCAGTTGACCCTCATGGTAGGGTGGAGTTGGCTAAAATGGTTGGCGAGCTTGCTAAAGAGAAACTGGTTATCATCAGCTCTCACGATCCAACACTATTGATCGAGTATACTTCAAAGGTACTCCTATTAAATAGGCGTGTTATAGCTTTTGGGGACCCCGATGAAGTGCTTAGAGAAGATACACTGCGTAAAGTGTATGGTAGTGCTGTACTTGTATACGCTGCACACGTCCATATAAGTGATAGTTGTCCACCTCGATCCAAGTACTAGCTAGTCCGTATAAGTATGGTGCTAGTTGTTAGCGAGAACACATCTTTTTAGCTTGCAACTGTGTTGTCCAGAAAGGTGTGTAGGTTGGTTTCAGCTGAAGAGCTTGATAGACTGTTTAGCTTATTGAAGAAGTTTGCAGATGCTTTTGGCGTTTCTGGCTACGAGGATGAGATTAGAGATCTTGTTGTTGAAGAAGTTAGAGACTATGCTGATGAGATTTGGATTGATAGGCTTGGTAATGTAGTAGCGGTAAAGTATTCTGGTGTTGAGGGAGCGCCGAGAATAGTTGTTGATGCTCACATGGACGAGATAGGGTTTATAGTGAAGCACATAGACGATAAAGGCTTTGTATATCTAGCCCCTATAGGCGGCTGGTCAGATATAGTACTTCCAGGGCAGAGAATCCGCATTAGAACTCGTGATGGAAGACTGGTATATGGCGTGATAGGTTCAAAGCCTCCACACGTTATGACCCCCGAAGAAGCTAAGCAAGTACCAACTATAGACAAGCTGTTTGTAGACATAGGCGTTTCTAGTCGAGAAGAAGCGGAAAAATTGGGTGTTCATGTTGGTGCTCCAGCAGATCTTGATAGAGAGGCTGTAAGGATTGGGTACAAGAGGGCTACAGGGAAAGCTTTTGATGATAGAGTGGGAGTTCTAGTCGCTGTTGAATCTTTCAAAAAACTTGCACAGCGGCAAATTCAAGCTGACTTATATCTCGTGATAGCATCGCAAGAGGAGGTTGGCCTTAAAGGTGCGCGTACAGCAGCTTATGCAATAAACCCAGACATAGCAATAGCTCTTGACGTAACGATAGCAGCTGATGTACCTGGTGTTGAAGAGTCTAAACATATTAGTAGGGTGGGTAAAGGTCCAGCGATAAAGGTTGTTGATGGGAAGCATGGTACTGGAACGCTTGCAAATAGGAAGCTGGTAGAATTGCTTGTAAAGGTTGCTGAAGAGGAGAAGATCCCATACCAGATAGAAGTTGCAACGGGTGGCACAACAGATGCAACTGCGATACAGTTGACTAGAGAGGGAGTTGCTGTAGCAACAATCTCGATACCCACTAGGTATATCCACAGCCCAGTAGAACTACTTGACCTTGAAGACGTCTACAACGCTATAAGGCTAGTTGTAGCCGCGATAGAGAGGATCGATAGGAGATGGGTTGAAGAGAATGTACCTCGTAAAAAGGTTATCAAGGGAAGAAGCAGGTGAGGCGCGGCTATAGCTGGTTGCTGTTAGAACGTTTGAAGAGGGTGTCTGCTAAAAGGTCCCCCCTCCACATATACTACGACGTCGAGCTCAACATACCCTTTTTCAAACTAAGCTATGCTATCGAGCACGGTAGTGGTAGTGTAGAGGATGTTGCTGGAAAAACTCTTCTATGGCTTGATCCACGACCTCTACAGCCCCACGACCTCATAGTATTAGTGGAAGCTATAGCTTCGAGATTCGATGGAGGTTTAGCGTCTAAAATCCTACACTCTATCTCACAAGCACTGGTAATGGTTTCAACAGACAATGATAGTATCATTGACCACATGTTGGAGTATATTGTTAATGGTGAGCCACTAGGCATAGCATACTATGACATTAGAAGCCAGGTCTTCGACATGATACCCGGCCCCCTACTAGTGGCAAAAATCCTGCATGATGAGCCGGACACAAGACTTGTTGGAATAATATCACGTGGAGCAATAGTTGCTAGTAGTGAAACTGGTGTTTACGCTGTAGTCGAAGATGGTAGGCTATGCGGAGTTGCTCTTGAGAGTGAGTATGGCATTGAGATTGTATATAAGTTGAAGTGTGTCGAAGTTGGCGAGTATCTGGGAAAAGTTTTCTCGATGCCAAGCCGCACAACATACAGTGTATACGTTGCAAATAGAGAGTATGTCGAGTACCTTGTAGAGAAAACTCGTAGAGTTGTTGAATGGTTGGAAGCAGGTCTAGGCAAGAAGGGGCTGTTGGCTGTTTCCGGCGGAAAAGACAGTGTATTGTCAGCTCTAGTTCTTGAGGAGGCAGGCTCTAGTTTTGACGCTGTTTACACCCACATAGGCGGTTTTGTGCCAGACTATGTGAGAGAGTATGTTGAGAATATTGTGGGTATGCGTGCTGAAAAACTATATGTGATAGAGCATAGTGTGGAGCGTGTTAAACAGCTAGTAGATGTTCACGGCTATCCTGTTAGAGGCTATAGGTGGTGTACTCACGCATTCAAACTCGCTCCACAACTCTCTCTGATTCGCGAGAAAATAGGTGTTGATAAAGCTGTAAGCTATACTGGCTCGAGAGTCTTTGAGACTGAGAAGAGGAGCTTGAAACCAGCCACATATGTTGATGTTGGTACGGGTATTGTTAGTCATAGTGTTGTGTACAAGTGGCCTAGATATCTAGAATACATTGTTCTAGAGCATCGCTACAAGGTAGGTTTGCTCGAAGACTACATGTTGGGTTTTGAGAGGGAGAGCTGCATACTATGCCCCTTCAAAAGCTTGTACGAGCTACATCTTTCAGAAAAACACTATCCAGACTACACTTGTCTCTGGGAGCAGGCTCTAAAGAGACAACTGGAGAGAATGAAGGTAGATACAGTGAAGGGTCTACGTTTACACATTTGGCGTTTCGCTATACAGCCAGGCGAACTTTCATCGCTAGCCAGGTATGTGGGGATTAAAGCAAGACCGGCAATACCACCAGCAAAACCTCTACATAGAGCTGGTCAGGAAAGAGTGGCTGAGAATCTTCAAGCATTAGGCGTGAAAGGAGGTATTGAGAAGGTTATGGTTGCAGCAGCATCCACCATGTGTACAGAGTGCAGAATATGCATTGTGAAATGTGAGAAGAATGCGATAAAGCTACCATTCAAGGTTGACCCAAGCAAGTGTAACGGTTGTCTAGCCTGCATCTACTCTTGCCCTGTAGCTCAGAGAGCGGCAATGGCATTTCTAGCCAAGCGAAGAGGTGTTGAAGAGGCTATAAAGTGGTACAAGAAGATACAGGCTAGGAAGGTAGAGGAGAACCTCAAGAAGGCTATTGAGATGGAAGAAAAGCTGTATGCCACTAAGAGCAAACTCCACAAACGGCTCTCAGCTCTAGAGAAGTAGTACCGTACTACTACCCCCACCTCATAAATACCCTATTCACCTCCTAATCGAACAAGCCCCACATAGCCAAAAACAAGTGTCTTTGAGACCAAAAACCAACACTTACGGAGTACAGTCACCCTCTATTCTAGCAACCTTGGTGCGACCCTACATGCCTGTAGTCTACCGCTGCTCAAATTGCGGCTACATTCTAGACATATTTGTTAAGGTCGGGCAAAACAGCTATGGAGTTCCTACACCAAGCGAGGTAGCTGCACGCTACGGCGGATATTGCCCCATGTGCGGAAAACCTCTCAACACAAAACCTCGTCTCCACGATATCGTTATAGAACCCAATGGAATGCAAAAACTCGTACAAGTACTAAAAGAAGCCCGTAACATGATGAGAATAGGGTTCAAAAGCATATTACGCCTACTACCCGAAAATCTGCGCGAAGAACTGCTAAGCGCAACACCATCAGAATCACTATTAAACAATACAATGATGTTATCATCAAACAAACAGTCGATGGAAGTCAAAGTTTAGACACTCCAAATGTG
>DQUB01000122.1 GCA_015662475.1 Pyrodictium sp. | reverse complement strand
TCTCAGCCGATGAGGGGGTAACACCCTTTTCGCGCTCAGCCATAAACTCAACACCCCAAGAATGCATACTCGTATCTCAACCATATACCTTGCGCTCCCTCTCCTCATAACCTCGAAACGACTTTCAACGATTATTGATACTTGGCAAGCAGGATTAGCATCTAGACCCCCACCCATGTTGCGGAGACTTCATGAGCCTTGTAGCGGGGAACGCTATGCTCTGACATCTTCCTTCTCGCCGCGACATAGCTCGAAGAGAACATCCCCGCCAACAAACAACTATTAGAAAGTGGGTAAATGTAACACTGACCATGGAACACCTCTCTAGAACCTCAACCCAAAACACCAAGCATTTTGAAACACACAGCTAGCTACCTAAAAAACAAACTTGTAGCAGCCTTCTCCAAGACAACCAAAAGTTCTTACCCATATTGCAACGTCACAATTAGTGATAGTGCTACCCGAGCCTCGCACATTGCCAGTTCTAGCATTGTGGCTTTCAGAGGGACAAGCTTGTTAATCGTCTTAAACCGCTGTCGATCAACGTGTAAAGCCCAACACCAAAGTAGATTACATGAGTAGGACTATTGTCGCTCTTAAAGCTTAAAAGTAGAGGTGCGTTACTGGCTTTTTGACGTTGTTTCTAAGCTTATTGCTGTTTTGTGCACACTCCGTATAGGGTATTAGGTAGTTAACGCCTTGTATGCTGTTGGGGGTATTTGCTAGACTTTTACAGGTACGAGCTAGTGTTGAACATTGTTTTAGCGGTGTTTCGCTTATAGTTTATTGTTTATGTTGTTGTGTTTGCAGGTCTCATGCCATGACTTGCAAGGTAGTTTTTGGCTTCGGTATACATTGAGTGTGGTTGGGCATAGTATTTATAGACTATTGCTGCTACGTCTTTGTAGTATCTAATGCCTCTTGCGAGCATGTATTGTAGTATTACGGCTCTTCTACCAAGCTCTTCTTCAACCCAATCCCAGTCTTTGCCTTTGAACTCCATTATTTCGCGGAGCAGGTTGGACTCTGAGTGCTTTAGGATGTGCTCGTCTTTACGTGGGTCCCACTCTACGGTTAGCCTATAGTTGTTGTAGTCTATGATCTCCCACACGTGTGTTACACGACGTACTACTCTTGATTCTTCCTCCGACTCTATCATGACACGACGTATAAGTAGTGCAAACCTCATTAAGGGTATGTAGGATGGTGGAATGTTCATTGGCGGGCTTGTAAGCCTTTTAACAGCAGCGTCTATGTGTTCTGCGTGCAACGTTGTTATTCCACCATGCCCTGTCGCCATAGCCTGAAAGAGGACATAGGCTTCTTCACCACGCACCTCACCGACAATGATTATGTCGGGACGATATCTAAGGCTAACTTTTACAAGGTCGAATAGGGTTACCTCGCCAATCTTCTCAGCGCCAATACCATAGCTAGGTCTAGCTACAAGCTGAACCCAGTTTTTGAGTGGCAGTCTAAGCTCTGGAGTATCCTCTATAGTCACAACCTTGAAGTTTGGCCTCAAAAGCGTTGCAAGAGCGTTGAGCGTCGATGTTTTACCAGCACCTGTAACACCCATGATCATGCCAGCCATCTTATGCTCAACAAGAAGCCATAGATATGCTCCAACAAACGGGTCAATAACTTCTCCT
>DQUB01000089.1 GCA_015662475.1 Pyrodictium sp. | reverse complement strand
GGGTGGGGTTAAGTCTTGCTAGACAAGCTTTGTCTCTGCAACGAGAACAGGTTTTCCACCGGCTAACCTATAGTCTACAACTTTGTAGGGTGTTATGATGTGGATGGTGTTGTCGACTATCAATGCTCTAGCATAGCGGTATGATGGTGGCTTGTCTAGTTTGAAAGACAAGCTCATCTCCTCTGGCTGGCCTAGCGAGAGAGTGGCAGGATCGAATCTTATCAAGTGGTAGGATAGTGCTGCCATTATCTGTGTTTTTCCGTCAACAGCCACTTTCACGTATTCTAGCATTCCTGGAACGAGTATCCAGCCACGCTTTCTATCTACGACAAGTGCATGGTAACCATACCTACCTTGGAATAGAATGCTGGATCTTTCTCCCTCAACCACAACCCTGCTACACAACTTTATGTCGCCGTCCTCCTCGAGCCTATAGACTGAGACTCTGAGCTCGTGCTCCTCGTTAAAGCCTATCCCGAGAACTGCTGTCTCGTTTAGCGGGTATAGTAGCTCATCCCAGCCAGGACCTTTCCTCCAACCAAGCACCTCTGGTTTTTCTGGGTTTGCCAAGCTTATAGCGAATAGTGGGTCGACTGCACGGTATGTTACAATGTACAGGTATGGGCCGATAAACCTAACACCATATACCCTCTCACCGGGCAAGGCTATTGTCATGTTTGCCAGCTGCTTGAGAGTTTTTGGGTCTAAAACGTAGAGGTTGAATCCACCACCTACTCTCCCCAACACTATTCTAAGAGTGTTGTTGTATAGGTCTATGGAGAACTGGTTTCCTACAGGTAGTCCTTCAAGCTCTCTATAGTGTTTGACTACGAGATTGTCTTCAACAACATCTATCTTTACTACTCCCGTCTTCAACGGCGATATGAGTGTTTCTCGAGGCAGTTTAGATAGCAGGAGTTTTAATGTTCTCACAACCACACCCTCTACATCTCCGCCCCCCTCAACAACTCTACATAGTTCTCTCAAGATCTCCTCAGCAACATTCAATAGCTTCAAGCTAACTGCCTTATAGACTATGTAGAGCCCATAGTGGGGGTCGAAGTATACGAGTTTGGGAGTACCCCCAGCAATAGCTACTGCAGATTTTGAGTGTGTTGAAGTGTCGTAGAGTACCACTATGGTTATGGTGTTAGGTGTGGGGCTTAGTATGGCTGTAGCGTTTGATGGTATTGGCCCCCAGCTTGTACGTGGTGAGCTGCCTAGCATCCACGTATGCTTTACAGCAACTAGCAGTAGTCTGGCTTTGCCGGTGCTAGGGTCTAAATAGGCTCTACTGTCAAAGTATCTGCCTTCAACCCAAAACCAGTCGATTAGCTGTCCTGTTTTCGGGTTGTAGACCAACACTAGTACTTGATCAGTAAGGTTTGTTTTTGGTATGTGGGGGTAGTCTAGCTGGACTATCGCAAATAGACTACCTCCTACAAGATGTAGCGCTTCCACTCTAACCCTAGGTTTGAGCTCGACTAGCGTTCTTGTAGCTGTGTTTGAAGCCTCTACAACAACTAGTTTCGCTGCAACCTTCTCAGCATCTCTTGAAACGTTTATCTCTCCCACAACCGTTGATAGAGGTTTAAACGATACAAGCTTTACAACGCCGTTTTCAGCTACAACATATGCTAGGTTTTCCACCTCCAAATACTTGACAGGGTCAGGTTCATCAACACCCTCTACCTGTTGCTCGTAGAAGACTGTGTAGGTTGGCGTGTAAAACTGGGTCTCGATAAACTCTATTCTAAGCGTTGCAATGGGTACAGCAATGGCCGTTGTAAAAGTTATAGGTGGTGGATAGAGCGGCTTCTCTCCCAAAAACGGTGTAATCAACGTCGATATGGGTGGTAGTTCTTTGGCCACCCTTGCAAGTTTTTCGAAGGAGAAAACTTTCGAAAACTTTTGAGCCAACAAGCTCACCTGTCTAAACTTAGAAGTGATGTTGGCTACATCACCTTCAACTTTGCCGAAAACAGCTTTGCCAACCTCTTGACGTGCAAAATCAGTTTCAAGAACTGTTTGCATTGCACGTTTCAAGTCTGGAATTACCGGTGCAACCACAAGACCAACAACAAGACCAGCAATAAACATGGTAGCAACAAGCGTGAAGAGCTTAACTTTGCGGAACACCACATCCACCACCTTCACCTCTCCACACCGCTAATCTTAGAACTAGCTTCTAGACATTCTCGTTCGAACCTCTAGAACGATTAGGAGGCCACCCATACACACCTCTAGGGCTGACTGTTTTGAAGTGGCGGTTGGCTGTAGGCCTAGCATCAGCCATACTAGTTCTACTGGTTGCCACAGTAGATGTTGTGTTTGCTAAAGGATATTCTGAGCTAATCCCTTGTAGTAATGGCGTATACCTGCTCATTGAAGATAACGGCTATGTTGTTGTATACGCTGTACCTAGCATCAATGAAAGTGAAGCTATACGAATAGCTCTAGAATGTCTACAGTTGATCGACTATTCTCAACCCATGCTACAGGAAATGTTGTGGGCAGCTAAAGGTCTTGTACACGGTCTAGAGGGGGGTCTAAGACAGGTTGAAGAGGGTGTAAACCTTGTCAAAGGTGGTTATGGTCAGTCGGTTATAGGGGGAGTTGGCGAGCTGGATATAGCGGAAAACATGGCCTCAGCTCGGCGTGGTGTTGGGTATAGTGTTTCTCCAACAATGTCCATGTTTTTGGTCATACTTTGCATATTGTTAGGCTATACCATCTCTAAGTTTGTGCTAGAGAGGGTTTTGGGTAGGTAGAGGTGTTCATGGTTGGTATTGGAGAAAAGTGGTGTGGAAGGTGGAAAAGACCCTCTAAGAGAGCTTGGAGGTACAGCTCTACAAGTCTACCTGTACATGCTCCTACGCGGCGATAGAGTGGGTGTTAGAGAGGTTCAGCGTGCACTAGGCTTTCGCAGTCCAAGCACAGCTCGCCACCATCTAGAGAGGCTAGTAGCTCTAGGCCTAGCAGTCAAGACTAGAGATGGCTATATCGCTGTTAGACCTCGCGAAGGCCTTCTCACGCTCTACACGTTCTACTCTGGCAAAGCTATACCTAGAACGGTGGCGATTTTAGCAGGCTTAATCGCCTACGCAGCCTACATAGCGTTAATGGACCCACTACTGCTAGCCCCTCTAACACCGATACTAGCCCTACTATGCTACGAACTCTATGTGGAGGTAAAAGCTGTGAAAAGCCTTATAGCGGTTAGGGATAAGGGTAGGTGGCATCCTCCAACACAGTCTAGGTGTGGAGCAGGGGAACGTTGCTGATCAATGATGAGTTTCGCCCGGCACCGAATCAAGCCACTTCCACAATGGAAGCTTGCTAGTGTTTTGCACGTAGCTGTTTAAAATTGTTTGTGTTCAACGTGTGATATGGGTATACTGCATGGTTGTAGATGAAGCTTCTAGGTTTTTGTGCTGCTGAGTATAGGGACTATCTAGTCTACAAGTTGTTGGCTGAGCGCGAGAAAGAGGATAGGGTTAGAAGAGTTTTAGAGAAGCTTGCTGGCGACGAGCTTGCACACTACCGTTTTTGGAGCCGTCTTGCCGGCAATTGCAAGCCTAGAACTAGCAAGCTTTGGCTATGGTCTATACTTATTGTTAGACGATTGCTTGGACTCACATTCACGCTTAAACTGCTTGAAAGAGGTGAGCTAAACACTATCAAGGCCTATAGAGAGGTTCTAGACCAGCTTCCTCCCGAGGATAGGAGTGTTTTGGAGAAGATAATCCGGGATGAGGAGGAGCATGAGAGGAAGATTATTGGGAGTATCGATGAGAGGCTTGTCTCGTACCTTGGCTTCATAGCATTGGGTCTTTCAGACGCTATTGTCGAGCTTATGGGAGTATACACAGGGTTTCTAGGTGCAACAAGCAAAGCTGTTATAGCTGGTGTAGCTGGGCTAATTGTTGGCGTATCAGCTGCAGTTTCTATGGCTTCTGCAGCATATGTGCAAGCTAAACACGAGATTGGGAAATCTCCAAAGTTTTCAGCTCTAATAACCGGGCTCACATACATAGCAGCTGTAGCAGCTCTCTCAACACCCTACCTACTACAACTACCAGTGGTAGTAGC